>JALZCO010000524.1 GCA_030863015.1 Actinomycetota bacterium | reverse complement strand
CCCAAGGGGCGCCCGGCATCGACCTGGACACGCTGCGGGTCAACACCGGGATGGTCACTCTCGATCCGGGATTCGTGAACACCGCCGCGTGCACGTCGGAAATCACCTACATCGACGGCGACGAGGGCGTATTGCGCTACCGCGGCTACCCGATCGGCCAGCTCGCCGAGCACTCGACCTTCCTGGAGACCAGCTACCTGCTGATCTACGGAGAGTTGCCGACCAGTGGTCAATTGGAGCACTTCACCGAGCTGATCCGCATACACACCCTGCTGCACGAGGACCTCAAACGCTTCTTCGACGGCTTCCCGCGCGACGCCCATCCGATGCCGGTGTTGTCCAGCGCGGTGTCTGCGCTGTCCACCTTCTACCAGGACAGCCTCGATCCGTTCGACCAGGAGCAAGTGGAGATTTCCATGGTGCGGCTGCTGGCCAAGCTGCCCACCATCGCCGCTTACGCCTACAAGAAATCGGTCGGCCAGCCGTTCCTTTATCCGGACAACTCGCTGAGCCTGGTGCACAACTTCCTGCGGATGACCTTCGGGCTTCCCACGGAGCCCTATGAGGTCGACCCGGTAGTGGCCGACGCGCTGGACCTGTTGTTCATTCTGCACGCCGATCATGAGCAGAACTGCTCGACCTCCACCGTACGGATGGTCGGCTCCTCACAGGCCAACCTGTTTGCCTCGGTCTCGGCGGGGATCAATGCGTTGTTCGGCCCGCTGCACGGCGGGGCCAACCAGTTGGTGCTGGAGATGCTTGAACGCATCCGCATCGACGAGAGTGACGTGGATACCTTCGTCAAGAAGGTCAAAAACCACTCCGACGGTGTGCGCCTGACGGGCTTCGGGCATCGGGTCTACAAGAACTACGATCCTCGTGCGAAGATCGTTAAGAAGACTGCGGACGAGATCCTGCACAAGCTAGGCGTCAACGACCCCTTGCTGGACATCGCCCTGGCACTGGAGGAGAAGGCGCTCGCCGACGACTACTTCGTCGAGCGCAAACTTTATCCTAACGTCGACTTCTACACCGGTCTGATCTATCGGGCGATGGGCTTCCCGACCAGAATGTTCACGGTGCTTTTCGCGCTGGGCCGGTTACCGGGTTGGATCGCGCACTGGCGCGAGATGATGAGCGACTCGGGAACCAAGATCGGCAGACCGCGTCAGGTTTACACCGGCCACACACAGCGAGAGTACGCCCCGATTACCCAGCGTTGATCTCTACCGGTGCGGAATCGCCCGTTGGGCGGTGCGCGACTTCTTGCCTACCGCGTACGGTGCCCGCAGGCCGAACCCCGGGAGCCGGAATCCATGCGCACCATCCAATGGGTCGACGGACACGTCGACGTGATCGACCAGACTGCCCTGCCGCAACAGCGGCGAGTGGCGCTGCACACTGTCAGCCAGGTCGTGGATGCCATCCACCGGTTGGTGGTCCGCGGTGCGCCGGCCTTGGGCGCGCTCGGGGCGCTGGGTGTGGCGCTTGCAGCGGCGCGGTCGGCCGAACAGGGCTATGACGTCGATGCCGTTCGGGCCGATGCCGGACGCATCGCCGAGGCCCGTCCCACCGCGGCACACCTGGGCTGGGCGGTGCAGCAGGTGCTGCCTGCGGTGCCGCGGGGCGACGCCGCCGTGCTGGCCGCTGCCCAGGCGCTGGTCGAGGCTGATGTCCGGGCTTGCGCGACGCTGTCTCGGCTCGGTGCCGCGCTGCTGCGCAGTTATGTCGGTGATCGGCCGATGGTGCTGCACACCCACTGCAACGCGGGTGCACTTGCATGTGTGGAATGGGGCACCGCGCTGGGTGTGGTCCGCACGCTGCACGCTGACGCGCTGGTCCGGATGGTGGTGGTCGGTGAGACTCGCCCGTTGCTGCAGGGATCCAGGATTACCGCGGTGGAACTGAGCCAACTAGGCGTTCCGCACCAGGTGATTGTCGACGCTGCGGGTCCAGCGCTCATCGCCAGCGGGCGGGTGGACGCTGTCATCGTCGGGGCGGACCGGATCGTCGCCAACTACGACGTAGTGAACAAGGTGGGCACCTACCCGCTTGCGCTCGCCGCAGCCAGGGCCGGTATCCCGTTCGTGGTGGCCGCGCCATCCGCCACCCTCGACCCGTACACGCCCACCGGTGCAGCCGTGACTATCGAGCACCGCGATCCCGATGAAGTGCTCCTGGTCGGAGGCTGGCGGATGGCACCGGCCGAATCCCAGGCGCTCAACCCGGCCTTCGACGTGACTCCTGCCGACCTGGTGACCGCGATCGTCACGGAGTCCAGGGTGATCGAGCCGGCGGGCATGGAGCAACGGATCAAGGTTCCCGCGATGCGAGCGGTCCCCGCTCGCTGAGCATCGCCGACTCAGCCGGTGAGCCATTCGTCGACGTGCTGGGCCTCGGTGCCGATGGTCGTGGAGTCTCCGTGGCCGGTGCGTACCTCGGTCTCGGCCGGCAGCGTCAGCAGCCGGCTGCGGATCGAGCTGATTATCTCGTCGAAATCCGAGTAGGACCGGCCGGTGGCGCCCGGGCCACCCTGAAACAGGGTGTCCCCGCTGAACACAACGTTCAGGTCGGGGGCATGCAGGCAGCACGAGCCGGGGGAGTGTCCGGGGGTGTGCAGCACCTGCAGTGCGGTTCCTGCGACGCGTAGTACGTGGCCGTCGGCGAGTTCGGCGTCTGGTGGTGGGGTATCGGGGTGCGCGAGTCGCCACAGCACATGTTCCGCTGGGTGCAACAGCACCGGCGCTGCGAGCTTGCGGGCCAGCTCCGGTGCGGCGCTGACGTGATCGTTATGGGCGTGCGTGCACACGATCCCCAACACCTGCCGGTCGCCCACCGCAGCGGCGATCGTCTCCGCGTCGTGCGCGGCGTCGACGATGAGCACTTCGCGGTCGTCACCGATCAGCCAGACATTGTTGTCCACCTCCCAGGTCCCGCCGTCCAGGCTGAAGGTGCCCGACGTGACCACCCGCTCGATCACTCTGCGCTCCCTGCGGTCGCACTCACGAGCTGCTCAGCAGCACGACACTGCGCAGCACCTCGCCGCGCTCCATCTTCTCGAAGGCGTGTTCCACATCGTCCAGGCTGATCGTCTCGGTGACGAACTTCTCCAGCGGTAACCGTCCCTGCAAGTGCAGGTCAACCAACATCGGGAAGTCCCGCTCGGGCAGGCAGTCGCCGTACCACGACGACTTGAGTGCCCCGCCACGGCCGAAGAACTCCAGCAGCGGGATCCCGGGCGCCATCAGGTCCGGGGTGGGCACTCCGACCAGCACCACTGTGCCAGCCAGGTCACGGGCGAAGAAGGCCTGCTCCCAGGTCTCCGGCCGGCCAACCGCGTCGATGACGACGTCGGCTCCAAAGCCACCGGTGTACTCCCGGATCACCTCGACGACGTCGGACTCGCGGGCGTTGATCGTGTGTGTGGCGCCGAACTCGGTGGCCCACCGCAGCTTGCCCGGGTCGACGTCGACACCGATGATCGTGGTCGCTCCTGCCAGCGCAGCGCCGGCGATGGCGGCATCGCCTACCCCACCGCACCCGATCACCGCTACCGAGTCGCCGCGGGTGACGCCGCCGGTGTTGAGCGCCGCGCCGAGTCCGGCCATCACGCCGCAGCCGAGCAGGCCGGCGACTTCCGCCGCGACCGCGGGGTTGACCTTGGTGCACTGGCCGCTGTGAACCAGTGTCTTCTCGGCGAACGCGCCGATTCCTAGGGCCGGGGACAGCGCGGTGCCGTCGGACAGCTTCATGTGCTGGGCGGCGTTATGGGTGTTGAAGCAGTACCAGAGCTTGCCCCGGCGGCACGCGCGACAGCGACCGCACACCGCACGCCAGTTGAGGATGACGAAGTCGCCGGGCGCCACGGTGTCGACACCGTCGCCGACGGACTCCACGATGCCGGCGGCCTCATGCCCCAGTAGGAAGGGAAACTCGTCGCTGATCCCGCCCTCGCGGTAATGCAGGTCGGTGTGGCACACCCCGCATGCCTGGACAGCGACCAGCGCCTCGCCGGGGCCCGGGTCGGGCACCTGCACGGTTTCCACCGTTACCGGCGCGCCCTTACCGCGCGCCACCACCCCACGCACCTCGTGGCCCATCGCGACCTCCCCGCGTTACTCCATGACACCGTGCTCGGTGACACCGACGGCGGCCAGCCTGCCACGAACTGTGCGTACCTGGCGATATGACGCGGACAGCGTCTGGGTGTGAGTGAACCCCGTTCCGGACTGTCGGCCGAAACGGGGTCCTTGCCTAGCCAGTTGAGCTTGCGCTCAGCGTGTCCTGGCCTTGGCTGCCTTGAAGGCTGCCTTGCGCGAAAGCTTCCTGGCGCGCTTCTTGGCGCGCTTGGCCACAGCGGGCTTGCCGGCTGTGATCGCCAGTAGTAGACCACCGAGCAGGCCTAAGTTCTTCACGAAGTGCTGTTGGTGGGCTTTACGCTCATCAGGGTAGCCACCGGCCCAGAAGGGATGCTGAGCCACCGTGCTCGGGATCAGCTCCACAGCGAGCACCGTCGCAGCAATCCGGGGCGCCCAACCAAGCGCCATCATCAGCCCAGCGACGACCTTCACCGCAGCGCTCGCCTGCACAAGTAACGCCGGATCGACCGGCTGTTTCGTAGGCATCATCCCCTGGCCCTTGGTCAGCAGCGGCGTGGCCGCCTGGATCGTCGGCTTCGGGTTGACCAGGGTGCCCACTCCATCGGCGACGGACGCAGCGGCGAGCAGTGGACGGGCAATGCGGCGGAACACGGTGGGCTCCTTTCCGAGCTCGCTGTCCGAGCTCTTCGCTTTCGCACCGTAGCGCTCCTGCGCCCCGGCGAGCGCGAAGCCACCCATCCGGGGCACAGGAGCGTTTGCGGCTCACCGGGTTGGGGTAGCCCTGAGCCTGCCCGTGCCGGGCAGACGACGGAACGGTAAAGGAGAGACACGTGACTGGAGACCTTGAAGGCCGGCGGGTGGCATTCCTGGTCGCCCCCGAAGGAGCCGAGCAGGTTGAACTCACCGAGCCCTGGAAGGCGGTGTACGAGGCAGGAGGTAGCCCCGAACTGGTGTCGACCGATTCGGGCAGCGTGCAGGCCTTCAATCATCTGGACAAGAGCGACACTTTCCCGGTGGACCAAGTGGTTTCCGCAGTCAAGGTGGATGATTACGACGCCTTGGTACTGCCGGGTGGGGTGGCCAACCCGGATTTGTTGCGCACCGACCCGGACGCCGTACGGTTCGTGAAGGAGTTTTTCGCCGCTGGCAAGCCGGTCGCGGCAATCTGCCACGCACCGTGGACCCTGATCGAGGCCGACGTCGTGCGCGGCCGACGAATGACCTCGTGGCCGAGCCTGCAGACCGACCTGGGCAATGCCGGTGCCAACTGGGTGGACGAGGAGGTGGTGGTCGATCGCGGCTTGGTGACCAGTCGCCGGCCCGGTGACCTGTCAGCCTTCTGCACGAAGCTTGTCGAGGTGTTCGCCGAAGCCGCCAGCCCAAGCCAGGCCCGCAGCGCCTGAGCTATCCACTCGTGAGTGGCATTGAGTGCTATAACACTGTTACCCACTCACGAGCCTGGAAGTAGCGTGACCGGACCTCGGGACCCCATCGCAGACCTGCGGCGGATCGCCTTCCTCTTGGAGCGTGCCCATGAGGCGACCTATCGGGTTCGGGCGTTTCGAACGGCCGCCTCGGTGCTGGCCTCTCGGGACGACGTGGCGCAGCGGGCCCAGGTGGGCACGCTGACCGCGCTGGCTGGTGTCGGCGAGGTCACCGCGCGATGCGTCACCGAGTCCCTCGCGGGCGAGCAGCCCGCCTACTTGTCCCGGCTGGAGGCTGCTGGTGGCGCGTTGGTGGTTTCAGAGAGTTTGAGGCCGGAAGCAGCGATCTTGCGCTCTGCGCTGCGCGGGGACTGCCATACTCACTCCGACTGGTCCGACGGTGGCTCCCCCATCGAGGAAATGGCGGAGACCGCCCGCGCGCTCGGCCACGAGTATCTCGTGCTGACTGACCACTCACCGCGGCTGACCGTTGCCAATGGCCTGTCCGCCGAGCGGCTGCGCCACCAGCTTGACGTCGTGGCCGCCCTCAACGAAAGTCTCGCCCCATTCCGGATCCTCACCGGAATAGAGGTGGACATCCTCTCTGACGGTGCGCTGGACCAGTCCGAAGAGTTACTAGCGTCGCTCGACCTGGTCGTCGCCTCGGTGCACTCCAAGCTGCGGATGCCGGCCGCGGAGATGACCGAGCGGATGCTCACCGCAGTGGCCAATCCGCATGTCGACGTGCTTGGCCACTGCACCGGCCGAATGGTCACCGGCTCACGCAAGCGGCCCGAGTCGCAATTCGACGCCGATACGGTGTTCGCCGCCTGCGCCGAGCACGGCGTTGCGGTAGAGATCAACTGCCGCCCCGAGCGACTGGACCCGCCTAAGCGGCTGTTACGGCTGGCCGTCGAGAAGGGTTGCCTGGTGGCCATCGACTCCGACGCGCACGCCCCCGGGCAGCTCGACTGGCTGCCCTACGGTTGCGAACGCGCCGCCGCCTGCGGGGTAAGCGCTGACCGGGTGGTGAACACCTGGCTCCCCGCCAAGCTCAGGAGCTGGGCTGCCAGTTAAGCCGTATGTCCGCGCGCCATGCGGTGTGTCCGCGCGCTGTGCAGGTGTGTCCGCCCGTTGTGCACGGTCTTTCCGGATGCTGTGCCCACCGATTGGGGGTGTCAGCCTTGCATGGCCTTCGCAGCCGCTATGAGCAGCGCTTCCCGGTCGGCAATCTTGATGCGGGTGCGTCCAGTCGCGGCCCCGAGCGCTTGCTCTGCAGCGTCGATGGCCTTCCAGCCAGCCCAGGTGACCACCCCGACACCCCGCTCGGCGAGTTTGGCGATGATCGCGTCCGGTGCACCGTGACGGGCCCGGGGTAAAGCGTCAATGTCGGCGAGCAGCTGCTCAACCGTCTCCTTGGCGTCACCCTTGTTGGTGCCGATCACTCCGGTGGGGCCGCGTTTGATCCAGCCCACCACATACTCGCCCGTTGCGGTGGAGCCGCTGCGCTGCACGCGTCCGGCGACATGCGGGATCACTCCGGCCCGTTCGTCGAAAGGGACTCCGGGTAATGGCAGCCCGCGGTACCCCACCGAGCGCAGCAACAGCTGAGCCGCCAGCGTCACCGTCTCACCGGTGCCGGTGACACCGCCGCCGCCATCCAGTGCGTTACGCTCGCATTCGACCGCCTCCACCCGCCCGGTTCCGTGCACGGCCACGGGACTGAGCAGGAAGCGAAGGTGAATTCGGCGTGGCCGACCCTGCTGCGACCGGGTGGACCACTCTTGCAGGGTCTCGAGGTTGCGCCGCACCGTCTTGCTGGTCTCCAGGATCTGCTCACTGGTGGCGTCGAGCAACAGCTCGGCGGGGTCGACCACCACGTCGGCATTGGCCAACTCGCCCAGCTCCCGCAGCTCCTTCGTGGTGAACTTGGCCTGTGCCGGTCCGCGCCGGCCCACGATATGTATGTCACTGATGGCGCTGGAGTCGAGCACCTTCAGCACGTGATCGGGCATGTCCGTGGACTGCAGCTCCTCGGTGGTCTTGGCCAGGATCCGGGCCACGTCCACAGCGACGTTGCCCACCCCGACCACCACCGCGCTGCGCGCATCCAGGGTGAAGGCGTCCACCTCGGCATCAGGGTGACCGCAATACCAGGCCACGAACTGGGTTGCCGAGAAGCTGCCGGGGAGATCTTCACCGGGGATGGACAGCCGGCGATCCACCGATGACCCCGTCGCATAAATCACCGCGTCGTAATATTCGCGCAGCTCATCGACGCTGATCCCGGCACCCAGCTCAATTCCACCGAGGAACCGGACACCGGGCCGCTCCAGGATCTTGCGTAGGGTGATCTCCAGCGACTTCATCTTCAGGTGGTCCGGCGCCACGCCGTAGCGCAACAGTCCATATGGGCAAGGCAGCCGATCCACGACATCCACGGACACTCCGCCGTGCTTGCTCAGCTCATCGGCGGCGTATAGCCCCGAGGGGCCGGATCCGATCACCGCCACCCGAACCGGTCCGGTCACTACTCACGCACCTCCTGGGAGAGCCCACTGGCAGATCACGGATCCGACGTTACGCCACCACTGGGACGAGGTGACGCAGTGACGAGGCGGCGGAGCGCAGCGACGCTCAGCCCGCCCCGCAGCGCAGGGTCGCCACGCAGTACCGATATCCCATCCGGGCGAGCCATGTCGTCGACTACTGCCACCGCACCGGAAAGGTCCTGGTCCCGGGTGTACTCGTTGACCACCGCCACGCATGCCAGTCCCGCGGCAACAGCGGCGTGCACCCCGCTTGCCGAATCCTCCACGGCTACTGCGTTGGCGGGGGGCACGCTCAGCCGGGCCAGCGCCTCTAGGTAGACGGCCGGATCGGGCTTGAGGTCAGAGATGTCGGAGCCGGTGACCACGACGTCGAACGCATCGAGTCCGAAAAGTATGTCAAGCAACGGCAGCACCCAATCACTGGTTCCGGTGGTGGCGACCGCGGTGGCAACGCCCTCGGCTCGCAGCTCACCAATGAGGTTCACGGCGCCTGGCCGAGCCTCCATTGCTCCGGTACGAATCAGTGCAGCGAAGCGACGGGTTTTGTCCCGATGCAATTCGGCCGCAAGTACAGTGGCTTCGGAAATAGAGTGCCCTTTGGACCGGAGATAGCGTTCGATTCGTCGGCGACCGCCGCTCGTGGTAAGCAGGTCACCATATTCCGGCACGCTCCACTGGTAGCTTAGCCCGGCGGCCTTGAATGCCTCGTTGAATGCCACTCGATGGCCGTCACGCTCCGTGTCGGCCAGCGTCCCGTCCACGTCGAAGATCACGGCCCGCAGCGGATCGATCGCCGACTGCAGATCGTGGTTCGGGGCGGTAGCTGCTGTGGTGTTCTGCAACCCCTTGTGGTGCCGAACGATCGACATGGGCTCAGGCTAGGCGGCCCGGTGTGAGCCGGCCTCCCTCCGCGGAGTGGCACCGGCGGGGATCCACTCGGCAACGTGCTAGCCACCCCTGCCGTTGGTCTATCCCGACCGGCGGCCTCGAGCACTGTGGAACTCGGCCCGCACCGCCATCGAGTTCCGTGGCCGGCCGGCTGGCCGATCCGGACCCCGTCGAGGCCCACTATCCGGCACTCTTCCAGAGCTTTTTTCTTGCTCGTCCGGCGTGTCAAAATTAATTTGACGGTCGGCCTTGGCGGTCCTCATCTTACCGGCCGGGCGCTCGCGGGGAGGCTCATAGCGGTCCTGCCAGCCGTCGGTAAGGGCACCCAGGGCGTCGATCAGATTGCGCACTGAGGCGACGGTTCCGCGGCGGATAGCCTGTTGGGTGATGATGCCCAGGGACACCTCGACGAGCTTGAGCCACGGGTCGGGTCGATCTCCGGATTGTCTTTCAGTGGCGCTGTTCGAGCCGGACCGACGCAATGCCGCAGCGCGCTGGGATAGGTTCAGGTAGAGGCCGCTGAGGTCGCGGACCTGGGCCTGCCGCATGAGGTCGGGGGCGAAAGTGAACTTCTCGACGTGCTGGGGGTCGATGCCCCATTTGCGCCAGATCCGGGCGACGGTGGCGAAGGAAACGCCCAGCTGTTCGGCCAGCAGGCGGGCGGACCACTGGTCGACGCCTAGATGCGCAGGCGGCCGTCCCCCATTGGCTAGCGTGGTAGCCACGACCTTGAATTCATCTACCACGACCGGGCGGCCGGATCGGGGCAGATCACCGAGAGCGTTGATCCCGCCGCTGGCGTAGCGGTTCCGCCAGCTGATCACCGTCTGCCGAGTCGACTTGGTCTGGCGGGCGATCTCGGTGTTCGTCAGGCCGTCCGCGGACATCAGCACGAGCCGCGCTCGATGCGCCACGCTCGCCCGCACCGATGTCGAGCGCGCCAACGCCTCCAACCGGCCACGGTCGCCCTCGCGCAAGGTCAACGGAGCTGCCACAGACATGCCTCATGGTCTCGCACGTCGGACTGTTAAGCAACTATCGACACGGGTCGCACGCTGGGTCGTATGTGCTGCTTTGACACCCCCTTTAGGGAGCGCAGATGCTCTTGACACGTGCCAGCTCATCCGTGTGGACTAGTGCCCCGCGTCACATGAAACGGACGCGGTGGCAGGCAACCCCACGACAAGACACACCACAGCGCCGGCACCGGAGCGAGAGGGGCAACACGATGGCGATCGAGTCCGACGGCCACAGTCGAGGCAACCCCCGGATCTTTGAGCTGATCGAAAACGCTCCCAAGGAGGGGAAGAGCCCCACGATCTGGGCGTGGCCAGAGGTAGTGGACTGGTTCCGAGTGGCCGGTCAACCGGTACCCGGGCCGTGGCCACCTCACCAGCAGCCTCGGCCGAACCCCGAAGAAGAGAGCATCCCGGTGGCCGTTGCCGAACCCGAGCGTGCCGAGCCGGCGCGCCCGGCGGCCCGTGACAAGCCCTCCTCCACCCCCAGCAGACCCGCCGCGCCTCCAGCCCGTTCGTGGCCGGGCGGCCCGGATGACGAAACCTCCACTCCGCGTCACGGCCGTGGATTGCTGGACACCTAAACGGCTTGACGCTGGTCGGCATTAATCAATCGTCCTTCGTGGAGTCTGGAAAAAGGATGTCTACGGTGGGCCCAACGTTGTGCAGCTTTCCCGTGGATCGTTGAGGACTTAGGAGGATTGGATGTACCCGTCTCGTTTCCACTATGAGGCGCCACGTACGCTTGAGGAAGCGTTAAGCCTTTTACAAACATACGGTGACGAGGCGAAGGTGCTCGCAGGAGGGATGAGCCTCATCCCCCTGATCAAGCTGCGCTTTGCCGCGCCAGCGGTCATTGTCGACATCAACAACATTCCCGGGCTCGAATATCACGAGGAAGATTCAGACGGATCGCTCCATTTCGGTGCGCTGTGCAGGCACCGGACTCTGGAGCGGTCGGAGCTGCTCAGGAGCAAACATCCCACCATGTCGACCTGCGCGCCGCTCATCGCCGACCCCATGGTCCGCACCCGCGGAACCTTGGTCGGCTCCCTGTGTCACGCGGATCCGCAAGGTGACTGGGCGTCGGTGATGTTGGCGTCGGGCGGGGAGATCGTCGCTCGGAGCGCGAGAGGTGAGCGCACCATCCCCGTATCACAGTTTGTGGTCGGAACGTTCATGAATTCCCTGGAGCCGGACGAGATCGCGGTCGAGGCGCGTGTGCCGGCACCGCAAGGCACCCGTACGGGTACCTACTTCAAGCTCGAGCGGAGGGTGGGGGACTTCGCGACGGTCGGCTTGGCGTTAGTCCTGGAGTCCTCCGGCGGCACCATCAACCGGGCAGGCATCGCGCTCACCGGTGTTGGGTCGAGCAATATTCAATGCACCTCAGCCGAGCAGGCACTCGCGGGTAAGACGCTGAACTCGAGCACGATCGAGCAGGCAGCGCGGTTGGCGGCGGAGGCGGCTCAACCCAAGACCGACGTTCGCGGCAGTGCAGAGTACAAGCGGCACGTAGTGCATACCTTTGTCAAGCGTGCGTTGAGCAGTCGGGCAGCTCGGGCGGCCTGAACGCGTACAATCGGATCAGTAGATTTTGTAAAACCATGGACGACGTCAAGGAGGCGGCGTGGAAGAGCGACGGGTAAACGTCGTGGTGAACGGGGAACCGAGATCTGTCGATGTCGAGCCTCGCATGCTCCTGATCCACTTCCTCCGTGAAGTGCTAGGGCTGACCGGCTCGCACCTCGGCTGCGATACCACGAACTGTGGCGTGTGCACGGTACTGATGGACGGCTTGCCGGTGAAGTCGTGCACCATTTTCGCCGTCATGTGTGACGGGCACGAGATCGAGACCGTTGAGGGCCTCGGCCTACCCAGTGAGCTCCACCCCATTCAGGAAGGGTTCAGGGAGGAGCACGGACTGCAGTGCGGTTTCTGCACCCCTGGGATGATGATGGCAGCGAAGGCGATTCTCAACGAGAACCCCAATCCGACGGAGGAGGACATACGCTGGGGACTAGCCGGCAACCTCTGTCGCTGTACCGGTTACCAAAACATCGTGAAGTCGGTGCTGTGGGCTGCGGAGAAAATGCGGTCCGAGGCAGGATCATTTAGTCGCTGACGGCCAGAGTCGACGACAAAGGAGATGTGACGTGGCGCAGGCGTTAGACGAAATCAAGATCGGTGGCTTGGGTTCAAGCCGCAAGCGGGTGGAGGACGACCGCTTCCTTCGGGGTAGGGGCAATTACATCGAAGACTTCAAGTTGCCCGGCATGGTGCATATGGAGATCCTTCGTAGCCCATTGGCCCACGCGCGGATCAAGTCGATCGACACCAGCAAAGCGTGGCAGCTGCCGGGGGTGCACATGGTGCTCACCGGCGAGATGGCAGCCCAGCACAACCTGGCGTGGATGCCGACGCTGTCCTACGACACCCAACCAGTGCTCGCTACCGACAAGGTGCGCTTCCAGGGCCAGGAAATCGCGTGCGTGGTTGCTGACGATCCCTACATCGCCAAGGACGGCTGTGACGCGATCGTCGTCGAGTACGAGCCGCTTCCCGTGATCGTCAATCCCTACCAGGCCGTCGCGGAAGACGCCCCGATCATTCGGGACGACAAAGAAGGGCAGACCGACAACATCTGCTACCGGTGGGAGGTCGGCGACCGCGAAGGCACCGAACGTGCCTTCGCTCAGGCCGATGTGGTCTCGAAGCTGGAGTTGCACTACCCGAGGTCGCACCCCTCGCCCATCGAAAACTGCGGGTCGATCGCGGACTACAACTCCGCGACGACGAAATTGACCGTTTACATGACGACCCAGGCACCGCACATCATCCGGGCAGCGGTGGCTATCGTCGCGGAACTTCCAGAGCACATGATCCGGATCATCTCGCCCGACATCGGCGGCGGCTTCGGTAACAAGGTCCCGGTCTATCCGGGTTACGTCTGCTCGATCCTCTGCTCCATCCTGCTCACGCGACCGGTCAAGTGGATCGAGGACAAGACCGGTAACCTCATTTCGACCCATTACGCGCGCGATATCTACTACAAGGGTGAGCTTGCGCTGCGCAAGGACGGCAAAATCCTCGGCGTGCGGTTCCATTGTGATAGCGACAACGGATCTTCCTTCTCGGATGCTCAGCCCACGAAGTTCAAAATCGGACTGATCCATTCCGCCTTCGCTGCCTACGACATCCCATTCGGATACATGACCGCGCAGGGTCATTATACGAACAAGGCACCTGGCGGTGTCGCATATCGGTGCTCCTTCCGGGTAACCGAGGCGATGTTCTTCCAGGAACGCGCGATCCAGGCCGCTGCCGATGATTTAGGAATGGACCAGGCAGCGTTCCGGCGGCTCAACCTGGTGAAGGACCATCAGTTCCCGTTCCGGACGCCCTACGGCTTCTTGCTGGACTCGGGGCAATACGAAAAATGCCTCGACGTGGCACTTGATGCCGTAGGATACGACGATTTCTTGCGGGAGAAGGAGGAAGCTCGAGCGGAGGGTCGCCGGCTCGGGATCGGCATCTCCACCATGACCGAGCCACTCGGTGCTGGTAACAGCCGCGAGTACGACATTCTCGGCATCAAGATGTTCGACGCCGCGGAGCTGCGGGTGCACCCGAGTGGGAAGGCGATCCTCAAGATTGGATCGAAGACCCAGGGTCAGGGCCATGAGACGACGTTCGCGCAGATCGTCAGTCATGAGCTTGGCATCCCCGCCGCAGACATCCTCGTGCAGCACGGCGACACCGACAACACACCGTTCGGCATGGGCACCTACGCCTCCCGGAGCACACCGGTGGCCGGTGCTGCGACAGCCATGGTGGCCCGCAAGGTCCGTGCTAAGGCCAGGAAACTGGCCGCGCATCTCCTTGAGGTCTCCGAGGAAGACGTGGAGTGGGAGCTCGGCCGCTTCTACGTACGGGGTGCGCCTAACAACGGCGTGACCATCCAGGAGTGCTCGATGGCGGCCTATGGCAACATGCCGGACGGCATGGAGCCGGGACTGGAGAACAACGCGTACTACGACCCGCCGAACATGACGTGGCCCTTCGCCGCATACATCGTGACGGTCGAAGTCGATCCGGAGACCGGGGTGTGGGATGTGTTGCGTATGGTCGCGGTCGATGACTGCGGGGTTCGCATCAACCCGATGATCGTCGAGGGTCAGATCATGGGTGGCATGACCGAGGCCTTTGCCATGGCCAACATGCAGTTCATTACTTACGATGCTGAGGGCAACTGCGTCGGCTCGAACTACATGGACTACCTGCTGCCAACGGCGTGGGAGACTCCAGGTTTTGAGCTTCACGAGGTTGTCACGCCGTCACCGCACCACCCGATCGGTGCTAAAGGCGTCGGTGAGTGTGCTGCTGTCGGCGGCCCCGCGGCATTCGTGAACGCGGTGATGAATGCCATCGACGACACGGGCGTCCGTAACATCGACATGCCTCTGATTCCGGATCGCGTGTGGGAGGCTATGAAGTACAAGCGCGACATATCGGGAGCACCCCCGGTCAAGTCCGACGCTTAAGATAGATTGGATCGATGGTCGATGACCATGGACGGGTGGGACGTCCTCGAGCATGCCCGCGAGCTGTCGAAGCGGGGTGAGGCGTTCGCGTTGGCAACGGTTGTGTGGCGGCGCGGCCCGTCGTCGGGCAAGGAGGGATGCCGGGCTGTCATCACACCAACTGGGCAGGTATTCGGTTGGATTGGCGGCGCCTGCGCAGAACCAGTGGTTGTCCGCGAGGCGCGGCACATCCTCGCAGAGGGTGTGCCGCGCCTCGTGTTCCTCGGCACGCCTAACGAGCTTGAGTCGGTGGCAGTGCGGGACGGAATCAGCTACGTGCCGATGTCGTGCCAGAGCGAGGGGGCCTTGGAAATATACATCGAGCCTGTAGAGCCCAAGCCCCACCTCGTTGTCGTCGGCCGGTCCCCAATGGCTGAAGCCCTCGTGCAGATGGCACAGGCCATTGGATGGCGGACGGTGCTTGTCGACCCCGATGGCGGCTCTGCCGAAAGTCACCCCTCGGCAGAGTGCGTCGTCAGCCAACTGGATTTCAAGTTGGCTGGGGTCGATGAGCGCTCACTCGTTGTCATTGCCACTCAAGGCCATCACGACGAGGAAGCGGTGGAGCTCGCGCTCGCTGCGGGTCCGGCCTACATCGGTCTCGTGGGTTCCCGCCCGCGGGCAAAGTCGGTGTTCGACTACCTGGAGAGCCAAGGGTCATCCAGGGAGGCCCTGGACCGAGTGAAGGTGCCAGCTGGTCTTGATCTGGGTAAGGTTTCTCATCGCGAGATTGCGGTGGCGGTGCTGGCTGAGTTGGTGAAATTGAGAGCGGCTGGCGACCTGATCAAGGGTGCGCCGGCGGAGATTTCAAAGATTGAGGAAGCGATCGACCCCGTGTGCGGCATGACAGTCGAAGTCGGATCTGTACACCACAAGGCGAATCACGACGGGACCACGCACTACTTCTGCTGTGCAGGCTGTCATAAAGCATTCGAGGAGAATCCCGTCGCCTTCGTCGGGTCGGGGGCAAAACCGTGATTTTTCAAGTCACTGCGGACTGAGTGTGGTAAGGAGAGCGAGTAGTCGATGCTGATCGAGAACGAGTTCGAGGTTGCGGCGCCGCTCGAGCAGGTGTGGAAGCACATGCAAGACGTGCCGCGGATAGCGCCGTGCATGCCCGGTGCAGAGCTCACGGATGTCGACGGCGACGTGTACAAGGGCCGAGTGACAACCAAGATGGGGCCGGTATCGATGAAGTTTTCCGGTACGGCCCAGATCGTGGAGCGCGACGAGGCTAACAAACGGATCGTGATGAACGCGTCCGGGTCCGAGGAGAAGGGCAAGGGCCAGGCGACGATGAAAGTCACGTCGACGATGGTGCCGTCTGGAAGCGGGACGAAGGTCAAGGTGGCTCAGGACCTCCAACTCTCCGGTGCCGCTGCTCAGTTCGGCAGAGGCATGATTCAGGACGTCACAAGCGTCATCATGAGTAGCTTCGCCAAGTGTATCGCCGACGACATCGGACGAGCCTCTCGGGGAGAGAAACCGTCAGAGCGTAAGGCCGTTCCGGTGAAGGGCTTCAGTATTGCCATGCAGGCGTGGGTGACGGCGTTGAAGCGGTTCTTCGGCGGGCTCTTCGGCAAGAAAACCTCGTGATGACGATTCTCGAGCGAAAGAGAGACCGGACATGATCTTGTGGTGGATTGGTAACCTGATCCTGCTCTTCGTCGTGTTGCCCATCGTTGCAGTGTTGATGAAGCGGATTGTCACACCAATTAATCGAATCCGGGTGACTGTGGACGACATTCTCTACAACGGTGTCATCCTGACCGAGGAGCTCGACAACCTTCCGACGCTGCTGGCCGAGACGGACAGCACGGTCAAGGAGGTATCCATCGGTGCGACCCGTTATGTGAAGCGCGTCGGCCACCTGCTGCAAGCGCTGGGTGCGTAGCAACCAACTCCAGCTAGACGATTGAGATGAGGAGGACGCCATGCCTTTAGTCGCGTGGGTCACGCTGCTAGCCATCGCGCTGATCGTGGCCGTAGTTGCTATCTCTTTGTTGAGGGTTATTTTTCAGCTCAAGCACGTTTCATGGACACTTGGTGCGGTCATCGTTGGGGTAAATGCGATTGCTTACCAGACGAGAACAGTTCCGGAGGTCATACCCTCGGTTAACGCCAACCTCGCACCCGTGAGGGCGATGGCGGAGCAGGTGTAGTTGGCGCGATGGGCACCCACGTCGGGTGCCGCGGGTGCCGGGATTGGGAGGAGTTTTCCAGAATGCACCAGTTCACGTGTGGCCACCAGGAATGCAGCTCGCAGTTCAGCGCGTCCGACAAGGACTATCTGATGCGGCAGGTTGCCAACCACCTCAAGGAGGTCCACAACGTTCAAAAGGCTACCCAGACACTGCTGGGTTACCTTGAGACGACTTGTGTGACGACGACACAGGACCGTTAGGTCTTCGTCTTGTCTGACCCCATGACAATAGCTACCGAAGGGAGGGATGCCTGATGATGTGGCTTGCAGAACACGTGCCTGGTGAGGCGCATCTGTTTGGTTGGTACCTGGGTTACGCGATCACTTTCGCTGTCATCGCAGTCGTAGTGATGTTGGTGGCTCCGATCTTGGTCCTCGCTGCGCGGATCGGCCGGCAGGCACCACAGATCAATGCTGCGCTACAGCAGTCCTACCAGAACACACTGCCGTTGGCGGACCTGCGACAGACGATCGATCACGCTGAGGTCATCATCGGAGGACTGGAACGCGGCCGAGCTCGGCTTGGAGGTTAGCGATGCCTGGATATGCACCTGAAGAAATCACCTTCTGGTGGGTCGCGATTCTGTTCGGTTTTGTCGTAATCGCCGTGGTTATTCTCCTGCTCAGCTTTCTGGTGTCGTTGGTGAGAGTCATCGACAAGAGCGTGGTGGGAGTACGGGACACCCTGCGGGCTATTCCTGAGAACACCGCCAATACGGCGCTTATCCCTATCACGGCTGACAGGGTCGACGCAGTCCTGGCAGAAGGCCTGCAGCATCACCTGTTCCTGACCAGGGTTCTGACCGGTTCCGGTACGCCGACTGGTGGAGGCTAGAGATGCTTATCGTCATGACGGTAGTCGCGATCGTCACTTTGATCGCTGTGCTGGCGATCTTCCTGTTCATAATCGGCGTGATGCTTAACCGCATCGCCGACAATCTTGATGACTGCCTTGGTAGCGTGAAGACGATCGTCAAGCAGGGCGAAGTGATTATTCCGGGTGTTGAACACATCAACCGCACGGGTGGGGTAGTGGCAGGCGCACTGCCGCTGTTGTACGGTGGTGCGGAGAAAATCGCGGCCAAGGTTGCTCCGCCTACACCTGCTCCGGTTAATGGACATAGCAATGTCCCTGCCTCGGGGCGGCGACGTTCCCGTCTGACGGACACCGTCGGTTTCCGAG
>JALZCO010000481.1 GCA_030863015.1 Actinomycetota bacterium | reverse complement strand
CTGGCGGTTTCCTGTCGATGCCCCGGAGCTACCAACGGACGAACATATCGGCGCCTGATCGACGAGCGCGGCAGCGAACAGCTCTTCCATTCAGGGAACCGCGCCTACGCGCCTTGTCGACGCTGTTCAAATCGCCGGATCGCCCAGGTGACCAGGCCAAGCCCCGCGATCAGCGAGCCGACACCGTCCATCAGCAGGTCGGCGATCGTGTCGTCGTAACCGACCAGGATGCTGGCTCCCAGTACGTTGTTGGCCAGCCACTCATAGAGCTCCCACATCGCGCCCGCGGCGAAACCTAAGGCCACGGTCAGCAGCAGCACCGAGCCGGGGTGTCCGCGCAGCGGTCGGTGCTGCAATCCAGGCAGTAGCCCGAACCGGGCCATCAGCAGGTACAGCATCACCGCGATCGAGCCGGTGGTGACCGCGTGCACCGGCCAGTCAATCCAGGGCACCGCCCGATACCAACCTGCGGTCGCCGACCAGGTGGCCAGGAGCAGCGTGGTGCAGTAGGCCAGGTCGAATGGCGGCGGGATGCCGCCGACCAGGCGCGGCATGGCCAGCGCCAAGAACACCAGCGTGAACTTGAGACCGCCGTCAAGCCCTAGGAAGAACGCGCCCACCGCGCTGGCTAGCGCGGCAGCCCGCACCAGGTCTGACAGCACGCGAACGGATTTCTTGTGCGTGACCATGACGGATGATTACCTTCGCTCACCGGCTGTGATGCTTTCGGCAGTTGACCCGTCGGCCACGTCACGGCTCGATTCGGTAGGTCCAGTCCCGGGTAGCTGTGGGTTATGAGGCAACGGAAATACCGGGTTCAGTCGAACCTGCAAGATGATCGGAAGCTGTACGGGCTCAAGCTCACTGCCGGGCTGGTGTCCGTGGGGCTATTGGTGGCGTTGTTCGTGACGTCCCTCTACCGCGTCTCGGAGCCCGCGTGGAGCGTGGTCCTGCTGGTCACCGCAGTGGCGCTGACCGCGCTGATCGCGCACGGAGTGGTGCACGGCCGACGGAATGGTCGTTATCGATTTTGGGGCAGCCGCAACAAGCGCCGATGACGCCCGTCCCAGGGACCGTATTCGCGTGGACTCGTTTCTCGGGATGACCGGTGGTCCTACACCGGTCTGCAGGACGCCGCCATCATCACGCGAAACGGATCCGTAACGTGCTCACCCACAGCAGTGACTGAAAGCAAAGTCCCATAGCGGATGCCAAGCCGCCGCACTTCCCACTCAGCGATCAGCCCCTGGTGACTGAGTTGGCCTGAATCGCCGGGTCGCCGTCGAAGTCTTCGAACTCCTGGTCGATCAGGTCCAGATCGAGGTCCTCCTCGTAACCGCGTATCTGGAACTCCTTGACGGTGCCACTTACTCGTACCTGCTGCCCTTCCGACAGACCCGGGGGCATGTTGGCTCCGACGACGAGGATGGGGTTCTGTCCGATTTCGTCACCGCCGATGGTGAACGCATTCGGTGATATGATCTTGGCGACCTCACCGGGCAGTTGCACCTGCTGTCCAATCCGGTCCTCGAGGCTCTCTTGAGCTGCGCCCCCTTGGCCCCTTTCACGTTGAGGCTGCTCCGCCAAGGCGGGCGGATTGAGCACTCCAGGATCGCGGACCGTCTCATCCTCGCCACAGGCCACCATAGGAATGATCGCCATGGCAACCACGCCAGCGGCGTAACGCACTCTCATTATGATTCACCTCTCACATCGGTTTTAACATGGACGGCCCCTCGGGCACCGCACTAAAGGTCTTCCCGCGAAGCAAACCATTTATGTGCTTCAGGCGCCCATCGTCAGGAGAATGTCAGGTTTGGTGCATTGCACCCACAGGGTGCGCGCAGCAGCTTTCAGGCTCGTGCACCCTGGGGCGTACTGGCGTGGCATGGCGGGTTGCTGCGGGCTGGGCTGGGCTTCGTCGCCGGAGCGATGGTGTTCTGCGCGTTTCGATGTGTCAGCGGATCGTGTCGCTGCCACAGCGGTGCCGGGCTCGACTGTGAGATTAATCAAATGGAACTGACAACGGGCTGCGCTGAACCTGGTTGGGTGGGCAGTCAGTCGAGCCCGAGCTGACGGCTGTCAGGCGACATACGATCATGCACACGTCGTCGGCCAATGCCCCACCGGTGAAATCTTCAATCGACGTGCGCAGCCCGCGTGCCACCTGGTGGGCGGAGCCGTCCCGATGGGTCGCGAGAACCTTGCGCACCCGTTCCTCGCCGAACAGTGCCAGCGGCACCGAGGTGTCGCGATCGGCCGACCGTCCCTCGATCAATCCATCGGTGAACAACAACAACCCCGCCCCTGGCGGCAGCGTGCATGAACCCGCTTTGAGGCCGAGATTTCCAGCCATCAGCCCGAGTGGCACGCTGCGACGCCCACCGGTGAGCGCTTCGCCGCTGTCAAGCATCCACGGCGGCGGGTGACCGGCAGATGCCCAGCTCAACTGTCCACCAAGCGGCGAGACGTTGACACATACCGCGGTGACGAATTTACCGGTCATGTCCGAACGCTCGGTGAGCGCCGTGTTCGTCAGCTGCAAGAGCTGAGCCGGGTCGCTGGTGAAGGAAGCAAACGTCGCCAGCAGCGCCCGAACATAAGACGCCCAACGGGCCGCAGCCAAGCCATGGCCCACCACGTCACCGACTGCCATTGTGGTGGTGTTCATGGGGCCGGAGGCCACCAGAAAGAAGTCACCCGCGACGAGCCCTTCGGCCGGGATGAAACAGGTTGCTATCTCCAACCCCGGCCGGACCGGGACCTCCGCTGGCGTGAGCGCCCTGCGTACCGCCTCTAGCTCATCGAGTTGGTGTTTCTGCTGCTGGACCTGACTACGGAGCCGTCGTTCACGGCCGAGTAACACGGTGACAACCACTGCCACCAGGAAGTAGATGGCGGATCGATTGACCGCTGCTATCCAC
>JALZCO010000459.1 GCA_030863015.1 Actinomycetota bacterium | reverse complement strand
GCCACCACTCGTCGACCTCCGCATGCCGGCCTAGGACGTGCACAAGGTGACCGAGGTGATTGGTGACAACGTAATACTTCAGGCGCAACCACGTCTCGGCGTCGTCGTAGAGCACCGGGCTGTCAGCGGACAACACGTCACGGCTACCCGCCTCCCACCGCTGCCGGCTCACGCTGGTGCCCTCCATGTCGCGCACAAAGAAGCGGACCGGCCAGCCGTCTTCCAGGTGCAGCAACGAATTCTGCACGTGCGCTTCCAGGCTCACGCCGTGCTCGGAGAACACAGTGAGCAGCGGTAGTAGGGAAATCTCCAAGTAACGACGCAACCACTGGGCAACGTGGTCCGCCGGCAACCGGCCCTCCCGGCGCCCGGTCGCCTGCCGGACATATTGCAGCACCTCGGGTTGTGCCCCGACGGGGTTCTCCTCCAGCAGGCCCGCGACCACTTGGGGCGCCTGTTGACGAGTGGCGAAAGGGTTTTCGCGGTACAACACAGCGAAGTCGGGAGCCAGCGCGGTGTCGTCGATCGTGCGATACCCGGTCTCCAGCAACACCTCGAAGCCGTCGTAGGTCCACTCCCTGCGCAGTGCCGTGAGCAGCCGGCCGGCGTCGGCGGCCCGCCGTGCATGTTCCAGTGGGTTGTTCCGGACGAAGTTGGTGATCCGCACGTGCAGCGGCAGCTTCCACGACGTGGCAAAGCCGGGGTCGCACACGGTCCGCACTGACGACGTCGGGTACACCTCGTTGCCGAGCGGACCGAGAAGCGCCAGGCCGCCCTCGGCCACCAGGGTGCGAACAGCATCGTGCTGCAGCAGGTAACCGGCCTGCCAGGGGTGTACCGGGAGCAGCGGGTAGCCGATCCGATCGGTCCCGAGCCGCCGTTGCGCCTGCTGCTGGACCTCAGGCGGGACCCAGGAAGCGGGTGACACCCGGTCTTCGATCAGGAGTTCGTGCGCAACTGCGAAATAGTGCATGGTGAAGGAGACGCCCAGCTCGGGCGCGTAGGTCGCGAGGTCCTGCGTGCTGAACCCCTCGGCGCTTTTCGGCGTGGGATGGAAAGGATGACCGAACAGCAGCGACTGCTCGGCGCGACGGGTCAGGGCCCATGGATCGGTGACGTCCGGTTGCGGCAGGCGGCCGCATTCCAGGTAGTGGGCCATGCGTGCCACGCTGTTGTCGATCTGGGCGGCCAGGTCGGCCTGCCGTCTGCGTCCGCGGCGTCCATCGGGCTGGTCTTCGACTGACCGCGCGGCGATGCTTTCCAGCTCGGCCAGCAGCAGCGCCACCAGCTCCCGGTGACCCAGCGGCGTGGCGACGTCGCTGCCGTCGGGCTGCACCCAGAAGTCGTCGCCGTAAACGTGGTGGCCCAGGACCGACCAGTATCGGACGCTGCCCAGCAGCACGGCGCCGGACACCGGCAGTGGCACCCGCAGCGGCGCGTCAGCCCGAGCTGCGACGACGTGCCCGCCGGTCTCCCGCAAGAAGGAGTTGAGCAGCCGTTGCTGGACTGCCCGCTGCGCGATCTCACCCGGCAACATCAGGTCGCCACCAGCGCCACCGGGCTGGTCACCAGCTGGGAAGGGCGCGCCAGCGGGTTGGGCACCCGGCCGGTACCGGCCGGCATGCTCACGCTGCCGGATCGTCCCCGTTGCAGCAGCGGGCCCAGCACGAGCCGGCTCGGCCACGTCTGCACGTGCAACAGTTCACGCTCCACCACACCGGCAACCCGGCCGGGCAGCGCGAGATGAGTCAGCGTGTCGATGACCGCACTGCGAAGCTGCGCCCACAGCACCTGCTCGTTGATGCCGTAGTGCCGGCACAGCGCGTCGGCGATGCCGTACAGATTCACCTGGAATCCCAGCGTCTGCAGGTATCCCAGCAGGGCCTCGGCAGACTCCAGGCACAGGGACTGCGGGGCGCCCGGCGCGATCCGGTAACCGGGATCGGCCACGCCCTCGGCGGCCATCCAGTCCGGGTAAAGCCGCAAGGTATCGTGGTCGCGCAGGACAAACCGGTCCACCGCGCCGTCGCGCAGTACCACCACCACGTTCTGACCATGCAACTCAGGCAGCACCCCGTAGCGCAGGAAGCCCAGTCCCAGCTCGCAGAACGCCGCGCCCAACCCACGGAAGAACTCCACCGCGCCGCCAGCAGCCGATCCCAGCGCACCCAGCACCGGGGCCAGCACGTCCCACTCGTGCGCGGCCAGCGCCGCCATCGGTAGGACCAGCCGGGTTGGGTCGTCGAACAGCCCAGCCGGATAACTGCGCAGCTGCGCCGCGAGCTGCCCGGGGCGGTCGTCGAACTCATCGCCGCCTGACGGGTCGGCCCAGCCGCACCAGCTGCGCTCGTCACAGACCTGCACCAACCCATGCAGGACGGGGTCCCGCTCGATCAGTTGTTCCATGATGCGCTGCGCGCGTTCCCCGTTGTCCAGATACCGGGGTGGCAGCAGCCGGGTGGCGCCGAGAGTGGCCACCCCGAGTGGCAGCTTGACGTGCAGCCGCGTCTCCGGCGCGGTGGTGAGGGTGCGCAGCGAGGCGGTGGGGTGAAACCGTCCCAGCTCGCGGGCGAGCGGCACGACCTCATCGGCGGCCAGCTCGGCCGCGTACACGACGGGCAACACGTGGTCGAGCTGCCACGGGTGCACCGGCAGCGGCTGCATGTCCTCGATGTGCAGACCGGCGCGCTGCGCGCTGGCGACCAGACACTGGCGGCCGGTTTCGTCCAGCAACAGCTCGTGCAGCCGGTCCGACCCGCTGCCGGTGCCGCAGCGCAGCCGGTCGCGGCGCACCGCCACCCAGCTCAAGCCCAG
>JALZCO010000455.1 GCA_030863015.1 Actinomycetota bacterium | reverse complement strand
GTCGTCTTTGGGGGCGCGTTGGTCGAGAGCCTGATGCGGCCGATGAGAGTTGTAGTGCCGCGCATACTCGGATAGGACCTTGGTGGCGTGATGTTCGTTGTAGATCAGGATGCGGTCGGTGCACTCGGTGCGGATGGTGCGCACGAACCGCTCGGCATAGCAGTTCGCCCGGGGAGTTCGTGGTGGTGTCTTGATGATCGTGATGTTCTCGCTGCGGAACACGGTGTCGAAGCTGGTGGTGAACTTGGCGTCTCTGTCCTGAATGAGGAAGCGGAACGGGCTGATTCGATCGCCTATATCCATGGCCAGGTTGCGAGCGGCCTGAGTGACCCACTGGTCCGTTGGGTGAGCGGTTGCCCCCAGGATGTGCACCCGGCGAGTGCGTATTTCGATCACGAACAGGATGTACAGGCGGCGCAGGAAGATCGTGTCGAGGTGGAAGAAGTCGCAGGCCAGCAGCCCGTTGGCCTGGCTACGCAGGAACGCCCGCCAAGAGGTGTCCGCATCCCGCGGCGCGGGACCATGCCCATGGTCGCGCAAGATCCGCCGGACGGTCGACTCCCCCAGGCGATGGCCCAGACGCAGGAGTTCGCCATGGACTCGGCGATACCCCCACCGTGGATTCTCTCACGCGAGCCGGTAGATCAGCTCGCGGATCTGTTTGTTTGGCGACGGGCGACCTGGTCGGTTCGGGTACCGCCACCTGCGTGTCACCAGGCGACGGTGCCAGGCCAGCAGCGTGGTCGGCGTGACCAGCCGGTGCATCCACAGCTGTCGCGGCAGCAGCCGGGACAATGCGGAGAGGATCGCTCGATCCGGCCACGAGGGGCGTGGCTGGCCAACTTGGCGACGTAGTACCGCGACCTCTTGCCGCAACACCAGCAGCTCGGCAGCGACCGCGGACTTGCTGCACGCAAGGATTGCCAGCCACCGAAACAGGCACACCATGATCAGGTAGAGGAGTCGCAAACACACGACCGACGATCATGCCTGCTCTGATCTCTCCCCTAACCTGCAGGTCAACCCCACTCACGAGGTTCTGGAGCGGTACAGGGCTGGAAGCGCGCGTGCTCAGTTGGCACTGATGTGTTGTTCGGCGTCTGCTACTGGAGTCCCATCCTGCAGCGGCCGCGGCGGTCGGGGTGGCCACGTCCAGGGCAGTGGCCGGGTAGCCCGTTGGAGTGGTGTGTCGACCTCGCGTGGGTGCAGTTCGGGTCGGCGGCACAGGTTTGCGGCTAAGCCGAAGGTGACCGCTGTGCCGCGGTCAACCGGCACGCTCGGTGCTGTCTGCGGAGGGGATGAGGATGACCGCGCCCATCATCGATCATCAGGTCACCGGCTACAGCGTCCGCCATGCCTACGGCCTGGCCAAGGCCGCTGAGTTGGCCTACAGCGACCGGGACAGTATCGAGGCCGAGGCCCCGCGCTGGGGCTTTGACCGGGTCCGGTATCACCACACCGCGTTTCGGCCGCCGTTCCCGCTGGAGGACACCCAGGCGTACACGATGGCCAGCGACCACATGATCATCACGGCGTTTCGGGGTACGGAACCGGCGCAGATCCGCGACTGGCTTTCCGACAGCAGCACCCCGCCGTGGCCTGGCCCCGGGGGCAAGGGGTTCATCCACTACGGCTTCGGCGAAGCCCTGGAATCGGTTTTCCCCGCGGTCAAAGCTGCCATCGCCGAGTTCAGGGACAACGACCAAACGATCTGGTTTACCGGCCACAGCCTTGGCGGCGCCTTGGCCATGCTAGCCGCTGCCCGGCTGTATTTTGAGGAGCCCAACCTGCTGGCCGACGGTGTTTACACCTTTGGCCAACCCCGCACCTGCGATCGGATCCTTGCCCGGGCCTACGACAAGGCGTTTAACGACCGCACCTATCGGTTCATCAATAACAACGACATCGTCACCCAACTCCCGCCCGAGCCGGCGTTCCACCACGTGAAGAATATCCGTTATATCGACTCCAGTGGCACACTTCATGACTCGATGCCGATGCTGAGCAATCTGGCCGACCGGGCAAAGGGTCTCACCGCCGACGCCCTGGCTCCGGGCAGCGACGCGCTTCGTGACCATCCTATGAAGACCTACCTCGCCGCCCTGGAGAAGAACCGCAGCTAAACACGTGACATGTTCCCGTTCCCCGGCCGGGAACCGTTAGTGCGCTGCAGGCCGATTCAGATTAGCGGAGTGTTGATCATGTCTACGCTCTACGCATGTGCCCGCAAGGAGATCCCGATACGGCATACGCTGCGTAGGTGGATCATTTCAACCCACTGCCGGCAACAACCGCTCATGCCAATGTGCGGAATGTTGTGGGCCCAGTGCCGTGTGTGGCGTTGGTCGTCGAGGGATGCCGTGCTGCCGCGCTTTTTGATGTGGGTTCAATGCGTGGTCGGGCGCCGGGCGATGAATACGTATTCGCGGCTGTTGTCGGTGAATGG
>JALZCO010000433.1 GCA_030863015.1 Actinomycetota bacterium | reverse complement strand
TTGGTAGGCTACGCGCTGCTATGGGCGTTGGTGCCATCGGCCGAAACCGGTACCGGCCGGCCGAGTACCGCGCGGGAGCGGCAGCAGGCAGTCGGCCTGGTGGTGCTCGGCGCAGGCCTGGCGCTGGCCGGTGCCGCCCTGGGCACCGCATGGGGTGGCTGGCTGACCGGTCCGCTGGGGATCGCCTTGGTCGGTGCGGGCCTCGTGTGGCGGGAAGCCGACGCCAGCCAACGGACCCGCTGGCGCAGCGGCGCGGGAGTGTTATTCGGTGGCGGGCGGATGGCCCTGCTCCGGGTGTTGGCTGGAATCGCGCTGGTGACCAGCGGGATCGCGGTGTTCCTGCTCAATCAGGACAACCTGGGTGAGCTTCGGTTCGCGCTGCTCGCCGCCGCCGCGACCCTGGTCGGCGTGGCCGTGCTCACCGTGCCGTGGTGGTTACGGCTGATGCGCGCGTTAGGCGAGGAACGTCGGGCCCGGATCCGCACCGAGGAACGGGCCGAGATCGCTGCCCACCTGCACGACTCGGTGCTGCAGACGCTGGCCCTGATCCAGCAGCAGTCCGACTCAGCTCGGGAGGTTCGCCGGCTGGCCCGGGGTCAGGAGCGGGAGCTTCGTTCCTGGCTCTACGGTCCGCGGGGGTACGGACGTCCGGCGTCCAACGGCGCCGACGGTGGCACCGCGGTGATCGCGTTCGCGGCGACGCTGAATGCTGTTGCCGGTGAGGTGGAGGACACTTACGCAGTAGGTGTCCAGGTCGTCGTCGTGGGCGACTGTGTCCTCGAGGAACCCTTGACCGCACTGGTGCAAGCCAGCCGGGAAGCGATGGTCAACGCGGCCAAGCACGCTGGAGTCGCCGAGGTGAGTGTGTATGCCGAGGTGGAACCGGGGCAGGTGCACGTCTTCATCCGGGACCGGGGCGTTGGATTCGACCCTGACGCTGTCGCCGACGATCGGCACGGCCTGGCGGATTCGATCCGCGGCAGGATGGAACGGCACGGTGGCACGGTGACCCTGCGCACCGCCCCCGGAGAGGGCACCGAAGTCCAGCTAGCCATCGCGCGCCGCACGAGCGGAGAGGAATCTTCTTCATGACCGACGACGCACTTTCCCCCGCAGAGGCGGCATTGTGACCGGCGGCACAATCCTTCCCGCGGGGGCGGAATCATGACCGTTGGGGTCTTCCTGGTGGATGACCACGCGTTGTTCCGCACCGGGGTCAAAGCTGAGCTGGACAGGGCTGGTTCGGCGGAACCGGGCCTGCCACCGGTCGTCGTGGTCGGCGAGGGTGGATCAGTGGAGGAAGCGGTCACCGGCATCGGGCATCTGCGTCCCGATGTCGTGCTCCTTGATGTGCATATGCCCAATGGCGGCGGTGCTGAGGTGCTGCGCCGGGTGCGGCCCGCGCAGCCGGATGTGGTGTTCCTCGCGCTGTCGGTGTCCGATGCCGCCGAGGACGTGATCGCGGTGATCCGGGCCGGGGCACGTGGGTACGTGACCAAGACCATCTCCGGTCGGGAACTGGTGGACGCGGTGCGCAGAGTGCACGCGGGTGATCCGGTGTTCTCCCCGCGGCTTGCCGGCTTCGTGTTGGACGCGTTCACCCACCGGCCCGGGGCGGCACCGGTCGGTGACCCGGAGTTGGATCTGCTCACCCCTCGAGAGCGCGATGTGCTGCGCCTGCTGGCCCGCGGCTACGCCTACAAGGAGATCGCCGCGGAGCTGTTCATCTCGGTCAAAACGGTCGAGACCCATGTCTCATCGGTACTGCGCAAGACCCAACTGTCCAACCGTTATGAGCTGTCCCGATGGGCTTCTGACCGCCGCCTGGTGTAGCCACGGACCCTCGAAACGCCTCATCGGCCTGCGAGTGCGAAGGTGCCCAGTCTGGAGGCGGACTCAATCAGTACGCGGCCGTCGGGCGCAGTGCCCATGGTGAGCCGGTAGCGCTCGAAAGTCGGTCTGCGGTTCTCCGGTTCGAACTGCAGGTTCACCAGCACGGTATTGCCCGTCACGCTGACCGGCCCACGGATGCTGATCTGATCGATCTGGTCCCAGAACTGGTCGTAGCCCGCGAAGCCGCGGGCTTTGGCGCGCTCGGCAGCGCCGAGGTACTGCCACGCTGCGTCGGTGTCATCGGGCAATAGGTCATAGTAAGTGCGCACGGCCTGTTCCAGCTGTACGGCTTGTGGCGGCGTGAGTCCAAGCTGTGGTGCGTCCGGCGCCGATGGTGCGGCGTTGCTGTCGGGTGCCGGTGGCACTGCAGATGTGGCTACTGCTGGTTGGTTGCGTCCGCTGTTTACCCAAGTGACGGCCAGCAC
>JALZCO010000432.1 GCA_030863015.1 Actinomycetota bacterium | reverse complement strand
AGTCCGTAGCGTCGCGCACCCTCACCGACGCCGACATGACCTGGTCCGGCTCGGAGCTGCTCCCGGCGGAGGACGCCATCGGCGCCATCCGTGAGCTGCGCCAGCGCGACGGCGGCGGCCTCCAGGTCTGGGGCAGCCCCACGCTCGCCGCGCAGCTGATCGAGCACCACCTGGTCGACGAGTACCGGCTGATGATCGAGCCGATCCTGCTCGGCTGCGGCAAGCGGGTGTTCCCCGACGACGGTCAAGCCCGCCCGCTCGAGCTGGTCTCGACCACGACAGCCGGGACCGGCGTCCTGGTCTGCAGGTACCGGCCGGTGGGCCGTTGACCTTGTTCTGGCGGACAGCTGGGTGACCTGCGGACTGGACAGGCGTGGTTTCCGGTGACATCCCCAACGCCACCGGAGCGCTCTATGATCACCCATCGCATGGCGCTGGAGGAAGCCCCGCGCGGCTGCGAGATGTTCCGCTACAAAGGGCGACTGCGAAAAGGGGTTCGCGCTCATCGTCGGGACGGCAGTCCTGCGATGACTTTCGGGCATCGGTGCGGCGTGATGCAGGTGAGCAGCGCCAGCGGTGGTGTTCGGGACAGCGCATTCGCTGTGACCTCGCCGTATCCGGCTTCCCGGAGCCAGCGCGATGCTCCAGGGGGCCGCGCCGGCGCCGACGTCGAGTACTTCGCCCCGGATCGGAGCGAGCAGCTCGGCCGCGCGCTGAGCCGCGGCGGCAGATAGCTCGGCCAGGAGCAGTATGGCCTTGGGGTATAGGTCAGCAGCCCCGGCTGTGGTGTCCGCCGGGACGAGGGGCTGCCCGGTCCGCACCACCTGGTCAAGGTGGGACCATCCAGCCGCAACGGTGGTGAGCCACCGCGCCGCGGCGGTGGTGGTGTACCTGCCGTCATCTCCCCGTTGGAGCGCTCCGAGCGCCTGAGCGCGTCAAGCAGCAGAAGGGTCACCTTTGGCGCGGTGCCGCGGTATCGGATCACCTCGTCGGCGCAGGCCGGTGTCTCGTGCAAGTAGTCGAGGATGCCGAGACGAGCGGCGGTGTCGAACGCGACGGCCGCCTCGAGCGCGTTCGCCAGCCGGTACAGCTGCTCAACATGCGCGGCGCTCATCGGGCAGTCCAGACAACACCAGCCGTGCCGTCGACGGTGACGATCTGCCCCTCGTTCAGCCGCGAGGTCGCGTCCCCGGTGGTACCACCGCCGGCACGCCGTATTGGCGGGCGATGATCGCCGGGTGGGACAGCATGCCGCCGGTGTCGGGTGACCAGCGCGCCGATGCTCGGGAACAGCACCGACTACACAGGGGAGGTCACCGAGCAGACCAGCACGTCGCCTGGCCGGATCCGGTGGAACTCGCCTTTCGGAATGAACGATCCACACCGGACCGGTGTAGCTCCCGGCGCAGGCCGGTACCCCGGGCAGCATGGTGGCATCCCTCGCTGCGGGATGAGCGTCGGTGGGCTGCGGTCCGACGATGTGCTTGACCACCCACAGGAAGGCTTCGTTCGCCAGCCGGGCCCTCCGCGGGTAACGCCGACAACGGCGGTGGTGGGCCGGGTGGACGCCCGTACGAGGCGGCGCCCGGGTGGGCCAGCACCCAAGCCCCTGCTGGCAGCCAAGGCACGGCAATCAATGCCCTCCCGCAGCGCGGCCGTCAGCTGCTCCGGCTTGAGACAACAGGCGTCGTCGCGGTGGGCCACCAGTCCCTGCCTGGCCAGGCGGCCCCCGATCTTCCGGGCGGCGCGGCGAGCGAGGACGGACGGGACGCTGGTGGTGGCTGGTGGTGAACAACTCGTTGTCTTCGCGTATCGGGTAGGCCATCAGCGCACGGTCCAGCGCTCGATCGAACCGCTTACGCGCCGCTGGACTGTGCGAGCGTCTCGCCGAGCACCTGGACCGGAGCCTGGCCCAGCCCCTGTCCTGCTGCCAGTCTTAAGTAGCCGCTGTCCGTGCGTGGATGCGCTGCCGGCTCTGCTGAACGGCTCACAAGGGAACGCCAACGGGCGCAGGTTAATGTCGGATGATGCCCATGCTCGACGCGGTGGCACCCTTGCCTGTGCGTCCGAGGCGGGTCCTGGTGGCCGGCACGTCCGGGGCAGGCAAGACGACCGTCGCGCGTCGCGTCGCGGCGCTGCTCGACATCCCGCATATCGAGATAGACGCGCTCTTCCATGGTCCGGGCTGGACGCGCCGTGACACCTTCGAGTCAGAGGTCCACAACTTCAGTGCGGGTTCGTGCTGGGTGACGGAATGGCAGTATTCTCAGGTCCGGGCGATCCTCGCGCAGCGAGCTGATCTGCTGATCTGGTTGGACTTGCCCCGGGCGCTTGTCATGCGGCAGGTGGTTGGACGAACCGTGCGTCGACGGCTGGCCCGACAGGTGCTGTGGAACGGCAATATCGAGCCACCACTGTGGACGATTCTGACGGACCGGGAGCACATCGTCCGCTGGGCCTGGTCCACCTACAACAAGACCGCGACGAGGGTGGCAGCGCTGCTGGAGGAGTATCCGGACCTCATGGTCGTACGCCTCACCAGCCGCAGCGATGTCGAGCGCTGGTTTGCTGGCCCGCTCCAGAGAACTGGTCCGCCCCGATAAGTATCAGGCGCTTCCCAACGGGGCACCGGGGGCGCAACGCCCTGTTCTGCCGCTGTCCATGCGCGATATCGGGTGCAAGCGGTGCCGCAGCGGACCTCGTTTAGCACCGCGCAAGCTCGCCGCAATTGGCCACCGGTACCGTCAGGCCGGCTGGAACCCAACTCTTCAACTCTCAGTCGGCCTTTTCCGTTTGCCGCCACACCAGCACAGCCCATTACAATCGCGACCGCTTTGCTCATGTACGGTCGGACTCGGTGGACTCGCACTGCATCGCCGCGTGCTGCCCGCGCTAAGCCATGCCACGACCGGGAAGGTAATCCCGTAGCTGGGCTCACGACTTTGGCATGGGTCTACTCGCGGTTTACTGCCACTTTTGCCGCCGCTATGGTAGCCACAAGTGGGCCCCCACTTGGCTCTGGGGGCTACGCCACAGCGCTGGAGTCGTGTACCCCGGCGACACCGGCCGTATGTCATCGCGGTCTGCTACACCGGCACGCTCGCCACTGGACATGCCGTCAAACGATCCCGCCGCGGAACTGATCGCCCAGGTCTCGGGGGAGATCTGGGCACACGGCACAAGTTGAATACCGGCAACAGCGAGCAGTAAATCCGCTAAGCGCCACTCGCCACGCTCACACCAGCAGCAAGGACGTTGAATTAAGCGGTGCGGCTCAGCACGGTGAATCAATCAAGGGACAATCACAGTTGTGGACCCCACATCAACCCACTCGATCGGAACAGGTCGCTGCCAGCTGGCGTCTGCACCGTCTCGCTCAGCCCGCTCGGTGACGCCGCGTAGCGAGTCAATCGGGGAGCCGTTCGGTGAGAATCGTAAGAACCCGTCGGAACAACTCGCGGAGGCATGATGACCGGGGACGTCGTGCACGCAGTGATCTTCGACCTCGACGGTGTGCTGGTGGATTCGGAGGAGTTGTGGGATGTCGTTCGCCGCGGTGTTGCGGCCGAAGCCGGCCGGCCCTGGCCCGCCGAGGCGACCCGAGCGATGCAGGGTATGAGCACGGTGGAGTGGTCGGCGTACCTGACTGACGCGGTGGGCGTACCCGCCGAACCATACGAGGTGGCGGCCACCGTCATTGACCGGATGGCCGCTGAGTACGACGCACGACTACCTCTACTCCCGGGTGCAGTCGAGGTGGTCGAGCGGCTGGCGCAGCGCTGGCCGCTCGGGCTCGCCTCGTCCTCACCTCGGCGGTTGATCGACACCGTGTTGGAATCAGCTGGGTTGACGCAGCGATTCGAAGTCAGCGTGTCCACGGAGGAGGTAAGGGCTGGAAAGCCCTCGCCTGAGGTGTATCAAACCGTGGTGCAGCGGCTCGGCGTGGACCCGCTGCAGGCAATAGCGATCGAGGACTCAAGCAACGGATTGCGGTCGGCCGCTGCTGCCGGCCTGGGAGTGCTCGCCGTGCCCAATGCGACCTTTCCGCCTTCCGAGGATGCGCTTGCACTCGCCGACGTCGTCGTGGACTCGCTCGACAAGATCACCCTGGAGCTGGTGACGTCGATGGGCCGCCGCCGAGGTTAGTGACCACCTGAGAGCGCTGTGAACTGATAACAAACGACCGTGAGA
>JALZCO010000419.1 GCA_030863015.1 Actinomycetota bacterium | reverse complement strand
GCCAGGACCACCAGAACTCCGGAAAGCCGTGCAGCAAGAGCACCAGCGGGCCGGTCCCGACCTCGGCCACATGCAACCGGATCCCGTTGGCGGATATCTCCCGGTGCGTCCAGTGCCCAGGAATCCGGACCGAGCTGGAATCCGGTGGACGGCTCACTCCTGGGGCTGGTCGATGGCATGCAGGCGAGAACGTCGGCGAGTCAGCGCCGCCCCGGTGTCGCGGACGGTGCTGATCGTGCGTTCGGGCTTGCGGATGCTGCGTACCCGGCGCCATCCCACCAGCCCGAAGCCCGCGGCGGTGACCACCATCAGGCCGAAAATGATGCTGAACGCGGCCCACTGCGGCAGCCAGATGGCCAGCACTTGGGCCAGCGCTATAAACAGGAAGAACAGGCTGAAGATCAGGATCGTCAGGGCGATGACGAAGAAGATGCTGCCCTTGACGCCCTTGCGAACCTCGGCTGTCACCTCCGCCTTGGCCAGCTCCACTTCCGAGCGGAACAAGACTGAGAAGTGCGTTGCGGCCTCGCGTACCAGCTCGCCCAGGGATGCGTCGGCGTGCTGGCGGGGAGGATCTGGCGACAGCGGCAGCGACCGCACTCCGGACGGTGCATCGGGTTTGGCGTGCCGGCCGTTGCTGGGAGGCTGCCTGCTAGTCACGGGCGACATGGTGCCACGACCCATCTTGACCACTGACTGTGGCCGTACCGAACTGAGGGTGGCCGCCGCTGGCGCTCAGTCCTGCGCCGGTCGGCGCAGCTGTTTGGTCATCGTCCGGCGGCGCTTGTCAGCCAGGCGGCGCTCCCGTGCGGCCCGGGAAGGGCGGGTCGGGCGGCGCGTTGGCGGGTCGGGAGTCAACGCCTGGCGCAGTACCGCGGCGAGCCGGGTTCGCGCGGCCTCCCGGTTTCGTAGCTGGGAGCGGTGCTCGGCGGCCACAACGGTGAGCACCCCATCGACCAGCCGCCCGGACAGCCGCTGGAGTAGCCGATCCCGCTGCGCTGGAGTGAACGCGGTGCTGGCCGCCACATCGAAGCTCAGTTCGACCCGCGAGTCGGTGGTGTTGGCGCCCTGACCGCCAGGCCCGCTCGCTCGAGAGAACCGCCACCGCAGCTCCGCCTCCGGGATCGAGATACTCACCCCATCACTCACCTCCCCAGCATGCCCGTCGCCGCACGCGCATTTGGCTCCGAATGGCGGTCCACGACTATTCCTGGGAGCCGGATTGCATGCCGGCGGAGATCAGGTCCATGACCGACGAGTCGGCCAGCGTGGTGACGTCACCGATCTCACGGTTCTCCGCGACATCTCGCAACAGCCGCCGCATGATCTTGCCGGATCGGGTCTTGGGCAGGTCCGCCACGACCATGATCTGCCGGGGCTTGGCGATCGCGCCGATCTCCTTGGCCACGTGGTTGCGCAACGCTTTGATCGCCTCTTCACCCTGTGCCTCGTCCTGGGCGACGTTGCCACGCAGGATCACGAATGCGACGATGCCCTGCCCGGTGGTCGGATCGGAGGCACCCACCACCGCGGCCTCAGCCACCGTCGGATGAGACACCAACGCGGACTCCACCTCGGTGGTGGAGATCCGATGCCCGGAGATATTCATGACGTCGTCCACCCGACCAAGCAGCCAGATCGCGCCGTCGTCGTCGTATTTGGCACCATCCCCGGCGAAGTAGTAACCCTGGTCGGCGAAGCGTGACCAGTAGGTCTCCCGGTAGCGCTCGTCGTCACCCCAGATGGTGCGCAGCATCGCGGGCCACGGCTTGTCCAATACCAGGTAGCCGCCCTCGCCGTTGCCGACCGGGCGGCCTGACTCGTCGACCACGGTGGCGGCGATACCGGGCAGTGCGCGCATCGCCGAACCCGGCTTGGTCGCGGTGACGCCGGGCAGCGGCGAGATCATGATTGCGCCGGTCTCGGTCTGCCACCAGGTATCCACGATCGGGCAGCGGTCGGAGCCGATGTGCTCCCGGTACCACATCCAGGCCTCCGGGTTGATCGGCTCGCCGACGCTGCCCAGCACCCGCAGCGACGACAGGTCGTACTTCTCGGGGATCTCCTTGCCCCACTTCATAAAGGTGCGGATCAGCGTCGGCGCTGTGTAGTACAGGGTGCAGCCGTACTTCTGCACGAGCTCCCAGTGCCGGCCCTCGTGCGGGGTGTTCGGGGTGCCCTCATACATGATCGACGTTGCCCGGTTGGCCAACGGCCCGTAGACGATGTAGCTGTGCCCGGTGACCCAACCGATGTCGGCGGTGCACCAGTAGACGTCCTGACCGGCCTTGTGGTCAAAGACGATGTCGTGGGTGTAGGCGCACTGGGTGAGGTAACCGCCGCTGGTGTGCAGGATGCCTTTGGGCTTGCCGGTAGTGCCTGAGGTGTAAAGGATGTACAGCGGGTGCTCGCTGTCGAACGCCTCGCAGGTGTGCTGGTCGGACTGGTGATCCACCATCTCGTGCCACCACAGGTCACGACCGTCGGTCCAATCGATGTCGGTGTCGGTGCGCTTGACCACGACCACGTGGCGCACCGTAGAGGCATCGTCGAGTGCCTCGTCGGTGTTTGTCTTCAACGGGGCCGGCTTGCCGCGCCGGTACTGGCCATCGGCGGTGATCACCAGTTTGGCTTGCGCGTCGTTGATCCGCTGGCGCAGTGCCCCAGCCGAGAAGCCACCGAACACCACGCTGTGCGGCATGCCCAGCCGGGCGCAGGCGAGCATGGCGAAGACCGCCTCGGGGATCATCGGGAGCTGGATAGCCACCCGGTCCCCGGTCTGCAGGCCCAACGAGAGCAGCGCGTTGGCCGTCTTGCACACCTCACGTTGCAGGTCGGCGTAGGTGATGGTGCGGGTGTCTCCCGGTTCGCCCTCCCAGTGCAAGGCGACCTGGTCGCCGTGGCCGTCGGTGACGTGCCGGTCGACGCAGTTGTAGGCGACGTTGAGCTTGCCACCGAGGAACCACTTCGCGTGCGGGGCGTTCGACCAGTCGAGGACCTGCTCGAAGTCAGTGTGCCAGTGCAGCCGACGAGCCTGCTCAGCCCAGAAGGCCTCGCGGTCGGCATCCGCTCGGTCATAGAGCTCGACGGTGGCGTTCGCCTGCGCGGCAAACTCCTCGCTCGGGGGAAACGCGCGGCTCTCACTGAGGAGATTATCGAGTCCTTGGCCGGAGTCGCCCATCGTGTGGACCTCCTTGTCACGTGTCACGGTTCACCGCCGACGGTAATCCGCCCCCTGTCCCAGAGCCACCGCACCGATGAGGCAGCGGTGCAGCATCAACCTCGCTCGCCGGACCGGTGCAGGATCGCGCCGAACTCCCCCTGCGAGACTGCTGGAGTGTCTGCTGACCCGTTGGCCCCGCTGATGGAGTTGCCCGGAGTTGCGCAGGCCGTCGCTCGTGCCCGCGACGGAGTGGCCAGGGTGCACCGGCATCCGGCCAACCGGCGCGGCTGGCCCATCACTGCGGCCGAGGCGTCGGTACGGGCGGCTCGGGCCTCCGCCGCGCTGGACGGCGGCAGCACCGCGTTACCTCCCAACGGGTCGGTGGACGACCCGGTCCTGGCCGGCGCGCTGAGGGTGGCGCAGGCATTGGGGGGGCTGCTGGGCGCCTGGCAGCGGGCTCCGTTGCAGGTTTTGGCCCGGCTGCACGTGCTCGCCGCGGCAGACTTGTCGCCCGGATCGCAGCTGGGCAGGCCACGGTCGTCGCCTGAGATCACCGCTCGGCTTGACGGACTGGCCCAGCTGCTCGTCGGGGACAGTCAGGTTGCCGCGCCGGTGCGCGTCGCGGTGGTGCACGGTGAACTACTGGCATTGGCGCCTTTTGCGCAGGGCAACGGCGTTGTCGCCCGGGCCGCGGCCCGGCTCACCGTGGTGGCCAGCGGGCTGGATCCCAAAGGTCTGGTGGTACCTGAAGTGGCTCATCTGCGCCGCGAAGCGGAGTACCGGGCCGCGGCGGCCGGCTTCGCGGGTGGCGGTGCTGACGCGGTCGGCCAGTGGATCGTGCACTGCTGCACCGCTCTGGTAGCTGGGGCCCGAGAAGCCACATCGATCGCCGAGGCGGTAACGCACCATAGACAATGAGACGGCGGCGTCACTCGACCCGTAACGGGTTCGAGCAACACCGCCGTCCGCACGGATTACCGGGGTACCAAGCGTGCAACTCGTGTCGTACTTACGGGGTCTAGGCGCCCGGTGCCCCACTGGACCCGGTACGCAAACCCTTGACGACAAGCCTCCCGCGGCGCGCTGCGCGTGGGCTGCCCGGCGTCCGTGCGCGGAGCCCTGTTCGGGGTGGACGGTACTTCTCTGCTGCACCGCCCCTGGCCTTGCAGGTGTCCGTGCAGTCATGTTTACGCGGTGATGGGGAGCACAGCAAGGGGCCCGATCAGGTACAAAGCAGCGGCTACCCAGCGTGCTAAAAGTCTGTACTACTCACCCAGATAGGCTAGGCGCGGCCCATTGAGCCGAACCGACTCACCGCTGCCGCCGGCGCCGTCCATACCATGCGACGCCGGCGGCGGCAACGGCGCCAAGACCCACCGCGGCGGCGATCTGAGCGCCGGAGGGGGCCGGGATCCTGCTCCGCAACGACACCGGGTCGGAGAATGCAAGCACCGGCCAGCCTCGCTGCAGAGCTTCCCGGCGCAGCGCCCGGTCCGGGTTCACCGCCGTCGGATGACCGACTGCTTCCAACAGCGGCAAGTCGGTGATCGAGTCGGAGTAGGCGTGGCACTGTTGCAGGTCGTAGCTATGCTGTTCGGCTAGCTCCCGGGCAGCGAGCGCCTTGTTCTCCCCCGCGCAGTAAAACTCCACATCGCCGGTGTACCGGCCGCCATGGGTGACCATGCGGGTAGCCACGGTGTGGGTCGCGCCGATCATCTCGGCGATCGGTTGCACCACCTCCGCCCCGGAGGCGGACACCACGACGATGTCGTGACCGCGCTCGCGATGCGAGGCGATCAGCTTGGTGGCCTCGGCATAGACCAGCGGGTCCACGATGTCGTGCAAGGTCTCCTCGACGATCGCCGTCACCTGGGCAATGTCCCAGCCAGCGCACTGGGCGGTGATGCGGGCGCGCATCCGCTCCATCTGCTCGGTGTCGGCTCCAGCCAGCAGGAACATGAACTGGGCGTAGCTGCTCTTGAGCACTGCACGCCGGTTGATCAGGCCTTCTTGGAAGAAAGGCCGGGAGAAGGCGAAGGCACTGGATTTCGCGATGATCGTCTTATCCAAGTCGAAAAATGCTGCGACGCCCGGGGAGTCCGGGACGGGAGGGGTCACGGCGGGCAGCATAAGGTCGCCACGCTCATGTCGGACGGCAGATATCGTTCCCACCAACGGCACACTAACGGCAGGTGGGCGGGCGATGGCGGGAAGGATACGCTGGAAACGTCCGGTCCATGAACCGGAAGGGTTCAGCCCAACCCCCAGGGACTGAGCCTTTGGCGACCCCCGTCCTCCCCCTGACGGGGGTCGCCCCATGTTCGGGGTCGATCTGGCCCGCCACGCCATCCACAGCACCCCCGCTGTCCACATGTCGATCACGAGGGGCCACCGGATCTGACCTGGCTGGTCGACAGTGACGCCGGAGGCCCCGGGTAGCACGGGGCAGAGCAGCTAGGGGACACACGTGGGGATGAGCGTTGAGCGGACGAACAGTACGGACGCGCTGGCCCGGCGGCCGGTGATGATGATGACCCCGGGTGAGCTGACCGACGAAGTGAGCCGGCTGGCGGCGGCAGCAGGATGTGAGCCGGACCGGGTCACCGATCAGGAGGGGCTGCGGCAACGGTGGACCACCGCACCGCTGCTGCTACTGGACGGCCAGGCTGCGATGGCCAGCGCGAACGCCGGCCTACCCCGCAGGGACGGAGTCGTGATCGTCTCGTCGGTGCCTGACCCGGAGGTCTGGCGGTGCGCGGTGGCGGTGGGCGCCGAGCACGTGGCGGTGCTGCCCGACGCGGAGACCTGGCTGGTGGCTGCGTTGGCCGATGCGGCGGAATCACCGGCTGCCCCCGGGCGGGTGCTGGCCGTCCTCGGCGGCCGGGGTGGTGCGGGGGCCTCGGTATTGGCCGTCGCCGTGGCGGTGGCCGTGGTGGAATCCGGTCGCCACGCTTTGCTGACGGACTGCGACTCGCTGGGTGGTGGCCTGGATCTGGCCGTGGGCGCGGAGGAGACAGACGGGCTGCGCTGGTCAGGGCTCGCGCTTGGCAGTGGCCGGGTGCCGGCCGCTGCACTGCATGCAGCGCTGCCCACCCCCCGCATCGGGTACCGGGCTGAGCTGACTGTGCTGTCCTGTGACCGGGATGGCACGGGCCCTGACGGAGCTGCGGTGCGGGCGGTCTGTGCTGCCGGACGGCGGGCCGGGGAGACGGTGGTCTGCGACATACCCCGGTATCCCTGCGAGCCTGCAGCTGCGGCGCTGGAGACCGCGGATCTGGCGGTGCTGGTTGTGCCGGCAGAGGTTCGGGCCTGCGCGGCGGCCGCCACGGTCACGGCGCAGGCGCTGCGTTATGGGGTCCCGCTGCAGTTGGTGGTGCGTGGACCCGCTCCGGGTGGGCTCACTCCAGACGACGTCAGCCGAGCCTTGGACCTGCCCTTGCTCGCTGCCATGCGGCCGCAGCCAGGGCTGGCCGGCGCGCTGGATCGTGGCGCGGTGCCAGGTCGATCACGCGGGCCGCTGGCTACCGCTGCCCGCCAGGTGCTGGCGGTACTGGATGGTCCGGGCCGTGCCCAAGGCAGGGTGGCGTGACCGGGTCTCGGCAGCACAGCGGCACCGGTGCGGCGCTAGTCGATCGGACCGGTCTCTGCCAGCGCGGTAGCGGCTGCGGTGCGGGCTGAGTCCGATGGTGTGCTCGCCGACCTGCAGGTGCTCTCGGCGCTGCGCGAGCTTCAGCGCGAGCTCGTCGGAGCCGGCCCGCTGGAGCCTCTGCTGGCCGATCCAGCAACCACCGACGTGCTGGTCAGTGCTCCTGACCAGGTGTGGGTCGAGCAGGCTGGCACATTGCGCCGCACCAAGGTGCGATTCGCGGACACCGAAGCGGTGCGCCGGCTGGCCCAGCGACTGGCGCTGGCTGCGGGCCGCCGCCTCGATGACGCCTCGCCTTACGTCGACGCTCCCTTGCCCGGTGGTATCAGGTTGCACGCCGTGCTGCCGCCGATCGCCGCCGGCTGCACCCGCATCTCGTTGCGCGTGCTCAGACCCGCGACGCAAGGGCTGGACGCGTTGCAGCAAGCAGGCAGCGTGTCACCCGAGGCCGGTGCGCTGCTACGCGCCATCATCGGCGCGCGGCTGGCCTTCCTGGTGGCTGGCGGCACTGGCAGTGGGAAGACCACGCTGCTGGCAGCGTTGCTGGGCTGCGTCGCCGCCGGCGAGCGGATCGTGTGCGTGGA
>JALZCO010000409.1 GCA_030863015.1 Actinomycetota bacterium | reverse complement strand
CCAGTTGCAGGTCACCGACTTCCGCTCCTGGGAACATGCCGAGCTTGACCTGCAGCCCGGCGTCGCGGTGCTGATCGGCGCGAATGGGCAGGGCAAGACGAACCTGCTCGAGGCATTGGGTTACTTGTCGACACTGGGTTCACACCGGGTTGCCACCGACGCTGCACTGGTGCGCCACGGAGCCCAGCGCGCCATCGTGCGCACCGCGGTGGTGCACGCCGGGCGGGAGCTGACCGTCGAGCTGGAGATCTCGCCCGGACGGGCCAACCGAGCCAGGATCAACCGCTCCCCGGTACCGCGGCCCAGGGAGGTGCTCGGCGTGCTACGCAGCGTGCTTTTCGCGCCGGAGGACCTGGCGCTGGTCCGCGGGGATCCCGGGGAGCGCCGCCGGTTCCTCGATGATCTGCTCGTGTTGCGCGCACCCCGGCTGGCCGGCGTGCGATCGGACTACGACAAGGTGCTGCGGCAGCGCGTCGCGTTGCTCAAATCAGCCGGTGCGGCACGCCGGTCCGGGGCAGGGACGGGAGATCTACGCACCCTGGACGTCTGGGACGGTCACCTCGCCCGGCACGGTGCCGAACTGCTCGGGGCCCGGCTGGATCTCGTCGCTGAGCTCGCCCCGCATGTCGTCGCGGCTTACCGTGCAGTGGCCCCGGAGGCTCCCGACGTCCAGCTCGATTACCGCAGCAGCCTCGGTGACGCGCTGTCCAACGAGGTGCGCGAGGGTGCCAAGGCCGATGTCGACGCACTTGAGGCGGCGCTGGTCGCTGAGCTGGCCCGGGTACGGCTGACCGAGGTCGAGCGCGGGGTCTGCCTGGTCGGGCCACACCGCGACGACCTGGAGCTTGGTTTGAGTGGGATGCCGGCCAAGGGCTATGCCAGCCATGGTGAGTCGTGGTCGTTGGCGTTGGCGTTGCGACTGGGTAGCTACCAGCTGCTGCGTTGCGGTGGTGCTGAACCGGTGCTGTTGCTCGATGACGTGTTCGCCGAGCTGGACACCCGTCGCCGGGCACGGCTGGCCGAGGTCGCGCTGGCCGCCGAGCAGGTGGTGGTCACCGCAGCGGTGCCGGCCGATGTGCCCGGAGAGCTCGATGGTGCGCGGTTCGATGTGCACGAAGGGCAGGTGCACCGTGTCCGATAACACCGATAACACCGGCGCGGCTGGGGACAACCCTGTGGACAGTGTGGACAAGTCGATGTTGGGTGCACCAGCAGGTCCATCTCAGACACCCCCTGACGGGCTCCGGGGTGTCGACATCGCCCGCGCCGCCCTCGAAGCAGCCCGCGCAGCCAGTTCCCGCTCTGACGAAAACACTGCCCGCCCCGGTTCCCCACGTCGTAGACCCGGCGGCCAGGGTGCGGCGCCTCGTCGACGCCGCGGCTGGTCCGGTGCACGGGCCGACGACCGGGATCCGCAGACGCTGGGCAGGCTGGCGGCCCGCGTGGTGGCCGATCGCGGCTGGGTGGACCGGGTGTCCGGCGGGGTGGTGTTCGCCCGGTGGCCCCAGCTGGTGGGCCCGGAGGTCGCCGAGCACGCGGTGCCGGTGTCGCTGCGGGACACCGAGCTCACTGTGCAGGCCAGTTCCACGGCGTGGGCCACTCAGCTACGTCTGCTGCAACGTCACTTGATCGCGCGCATCACCGCCGGCGTCGGGCCGGGTGTGGTGACCCGGCTGCGGGTGCAGGCTCCGGCTGCACCCAGCTGGCACCGCGGTCCCCGGCATGTCCGCGGCCGCGGTCCCCGCGACACCTACGGTTAACCCGTGCCGCCCCCCATCCCGCGTGTCCGGCTCTCCTGCCCGGTGTGTCGGCCTGGGATGTACGGCTCGTGCCTGGTTGTTGAACCTGATGAGCCGCTCAGAGCTCGGCAGAGATAACAGCCCTGGCTCAGGGCGGTCCGGACCTGCACCGACGCAAAAGAGTCGCGCTGTGAAGACTTGAGGGGTGTCCCTGACCCCCTTCTATCTGGCAGGGCCAGTAGAATTGAGGGGACACCCGGCTTTGGCTCCAAGCCAGCCGATGTCACCAC
>JALZCO010000362.1 GCA_030863015.1 Actinomycetota bacterium | reverse complement strand
CGTCGATCAGGGTGGTGAAGCGGTCCTCGATGTCGGACTGGCCGCTGCCCAGCGCGGCTACCGCGTCCCTGCTGGGCACCCCCGACCGCAGGGCCTCGACCGCGCGCCGCGCGGCAAGCCGGACCGAGGTGTTCATCGGACCACCTCCAGGCGGGTCTCGAGCCGGACCAGAGCGGCGAACGGGTTGGCCCGGCGGCGGTCGCGAATCTCGTCGACGACCCGCAGGTGCAGGGCGCTGTAGGCGGGCAGGCCGCGGGTGTCATCGGTGACCAGCTCGGGTGCCAACGTCACCGCGACGAACGCGCCACGCAGGTTGTCGGTGGCGTCGACGAGCTGGCGCAGCACCTCATAGGCGTCGAGCACCGCGGCCTTGCTGTAGTAGTGGCCGGCTCGCTGTTCCAGCGGGGGGCGGCGGGCGACCGCGAGCCGGCTCAGGTCGATATCCAGTACCAGACCCGACCCCGTGACACGAGCCCGCCACGCCGCCAGCGACACCAGCAGCGACCGCGCGTTGTGCCGCGCGACCCGCCCATACAGCGATGCGGCCTTCAGCATCCGCAGCGCGACAGGCTCGACCCGCAGCCAGGCCAGCACCGCGTCCCGTTCGGCGTCGAGGACGTCGCCGGTGCCCAGCTCGCACTGGCACAGCCGCAACACCGCCAACCGGAACTCCCGGTCCAGCGACGGGTCGCGCAGCAACGCGCCCTCCAGGTGCCGGCGCATGCTGCGAGCAGCCTCCGGCACGGCGACCTCGTGGTGCGCGGCGACCGTGGCCACGGCTAGCTCGTCGGGCGCGCGGGGTGGCAGACCCAGCGATTCCCACCCGGCGCGCACCTGGCGCCGCGCCAGATCGCGCCAGTCGACCTGGCGGGCGACGGCGGCGAAGAGCTGGTCGATCAGATGTACCCGGTGATCAGCCGCATCCACGCCGACGCATAGATAGCCCTCAGCGTCGGCGATGGAGGCCAGGCTGTGATGCCAGCGCACCGCGACCTCGTCGCTGCCGGCCACGACGAAGCGCACCGCGGCCCCGCCGGCGCGGACGTAGTCGCCCAGGTATTCCTTGGACACGAACTCGGCGTACTCCTCGGGCCCCAACCCGATCCCGCCCGCGGGCAGGCCGCCGCGGATCTCGCTCACCCGATGTCCTCCTCACTGCGGCCCGACTCACGGTGGCCGGACTCGCCGTAGCAAGACTCCACCGCGATGCCCCAGTACCGCTGTTGCTGCCCGCTCATGGCCACCGTGGTGAGCACACCGGCCTGGCGAGTGCCCGAGCTGGCCGCCCAGCGCAGCCGCCGCCCGCCGGGACCGGCGGTTTCACCGCTCTGGTCGAGCAGGTACAGATCGCGGGCGAACTCAGCGCGGGTGTAGTCACGGGACTGCCCGGGCAGCAGCGTGAGTGCGCTGTAGACGTCGAGCAGCCGCACCACCGCACCCGGCGCCTTGCCCTGCCTGGCGACGACCAGATCGTAGGCGCCGATCAGGCTCGCCAGGAACGGCGCCGGCTTGAACCGGGGGCCGGCTCGCTGTGCCTTGGCGAGCTGGGCCACCACGACCGACGGTCGGATCCCGCGAGCCCGCTTGCGGTCGATCTCCAGCGCGAGGTCCCCCGGCAACACCCGCACGATCGACGGGTAGCACAGCAGCCGGTCATCCTCGGCGAGCATGGCGACGTCGGCCGCCTCGGCCGCGGCGAGCAGCTCCTTGGCGTAGGCACCGGAAGCGAGCAAGTCGGCCTCGTCGACGTCGTAGGCCGTGGCCGCCGCACCCACCTGCTCCACGACCTCATTGGCCATCGCCTGCCCCGCGTCCAGGGCCCGGCGCAACTCCCGCACCTGGCCCGACGCGGCCGCAGCGTGGGCCCGCTTCAGCTCGCGAGCCAACGAGGCGACGGCCTTGCTGCTGGCCTCGACCTCGCGTTCCACCCTGGCCAGCGCACCTTCCAGGCCGGTCGTGTCCTGGCTGCCGCCTGCTTCCTCGTCCTGCATGGGCGAGAGGGTATCCACCAGGTTACGGGCGGCGGGGTCGTGCCCCTGCAGAGCTCCGGCACCTCGTTGTCGCGCCTGTCCACCTACCTGAGC
>JALZCO010000314.1 GCA_030863015.1 Actinomycetota bacterium | reverse complement strand
AGCCCGTCCTGCGCACCGAGGGCATCGACTTCGTCCAGCGGCTGCTTGAGACCAGGGACGGGATCGCCGAGCCACCCGAACTGGCCGCGCTGCTGCGGGCGCGTTTTCTCGGTTCGGCGACCGCTGGCCTGCTCGGCATGGCGACCGGCCTGCGCACCGAGCCGGACCGGGTCACCGAGCTGGCCACCGCCCTGCGCACTGGTGGCATCCCGTGCCTGGTGGCTTTTGGCGAGTTCGACGATGCGTGGCCGGTACCGGTGCAGCGTGAGATGGCGCTTCGACTGGGTGCTGAGGTCGCGGTGGTGCCCGGTGCCGCTCATTCACCGGGTATCGAGAACCCTGGCGCGCTACTCGACGCGCTGTTACCGATCTGGCGACGCTGGCTGACGATTACTGTGCCGTGAGGCACGCTGGTCAGGCATACCAGCCGAACCAGAGCACTCCGGCTGCGATCACCAGGACGGATCCGGAAGCCAGCACCGCGATCCGACCCCGGAGGCGATCTGCTGCCAGCTGCAGCGCCACTGTGGCCAGCGCAGCGACTGCGTGCCCGACAACGGTGGCCATTCCCGGGCCGGGACGACCCGACGTACCAGCGAGCCACTGTGCAGTGCAGACCGCGACCGCAAGTGCAACCAAACCGCCTGCCAACACACCGGACAACGAGCGCAGAGCGCGCCCGTTGCCGGTCGTCACGGTGCGAGCAGCGCCCACGGCTGCAGATCCGGTGCACTGGTGCGACCTTCGGGGCAATGGCGCCGGAAATCGCACCATGAGCAGGCTTGGCCCGGCGCGGGAGGGAACAGGATCTCCGGGTCGCCTCCGGCCGCCAGGGTATCGGTCGCCAGCGCGATTTCCTCGGCCGCTTCCTCAGCGCGCTGCAGGTGCCTGCTCAAGGACTGCTCGGTGTGTTCCCATCCGGCGACGGTGCCGGTGGGCAAGTGATGCAGTTCAACCCGGTGGCAGTCGCGGCGTAGCGTGCGCCGCGCCGCGAATGCGTATAACGCCAGTGCCTGGGATCCGCGTGCGTCATCGACGGTGAGCCCGTGCCGACCGGTCTTGTAATCCACCACGACCAGTTCGCCGTCTCGCTCGTCGATGCGGTCCACCCGCCCCTCCGCCACGATCCGCTGCGTCGGCGCGGAGACCCAGCGCTCCACTCCCACCGGATCAAGGTCGGGATCCAGCTCGTCGACGTATCGAGCTACCCAGTCCTGCGCGCGGTGGAGATAGTCAGCGGCCTGTACGTCGTCGGCGAAACCCTCGCCGGACCACCGGTCAGCGACCAAAGCAGCCGCGGTGTGCCCACCGCGCCGCTCGGGCGCCAGATCGAACAATGCTCGCAGCGCCGCGTGTACCACCGCTCCCAGCGTGTTGTGCGCCCAGGGCCCGCCCCGCGGCGGCGCGGGCCGGTCCAGGTAAGCCATCCGGTAACGCCGGGGGCAACCGGTCCATGCGGCAAGCTTGGCAGGGGTCACCCGCACCAGGGGACGGGGCAGGCCACCGAGATCCAGCTCTCCCTGCGCTCGCGCTGCCATCGCGCTTACCGTACTCACCCCACTACTGCCGTGATGCTGCTGCCGGCAGCCAGATCCTCGATCCGCTCCAGCATCACCGGATCGGTGGTCTCCTGGCCTAGATAAGCCGTCTTATTGGCGCCGTGGTAATCGCTGGAGCCGGTGATCAGCAGGTCCAGTGTGGCCGCGAGGTCGCGTAGCGCTGCGCGGTCGTCGCTGGTGTGATCGGGATGGTCGACTTCTACCCCGGCGAGTCCTTCGGCGACCAGTTCAGCAATCACGTCGAGATCGACCACCGGCCCCCGGTGGCGAGCCACCGCGTGTGCCAGCACCGGTACCCCTCCTGCTGAACGAACCATCCGGACCGCTGTGCGGACGTCAGTGTCAGCCCGACCTGTGTAATAGGGGCCGCCAGGGGCCATATACCGGCGGAAAGCCTCATCCACGCTGCCCACCACACCAGCCGACACCAGCGCTCTGGCCAGGTGCGGTCGACCGGCTGAAGCGTGCTGCGGTAGGTCACCAAGCAATGCATCGGGTTCAACCGGCAAGCCATCGGCGGCCATCCACTGCGCCATGGTGTGCAGCCGTACCCGCCGCTCCCGCCGCAGCCGAGCCTGCTCAGCGACGATCGCCTCCGAGGCGGGGTCGAACAGGTAACCCAGCAGGTGCACCGGGATGCGCCCGCCCCGGCCGTCGGGTGCAATGCAGGAGAACTCTGCGCCGCGGATCAGCCGCAGGCCCGTCGGCAAGGCGTCAACGGCCTCGGCCCATCCGGCGGTGGTGTCGTGGTCGGTCAGCGCAATCACGTCGAGATCGGCCGCGACCGCGGTCGCAACAAGGTCAGCGGGGGTGTCGGTTCCGTCGGAGGTGGTGGAGTGGACGTGCAGGTCGATACGCACGAGTGCCAGTCTCCGGCACTGTCACAAGAAATGCCTTGCCGGTCACCTCGCGAATGACCGGCGGCTGCGCGGAGGGGGCGGACGTAGACCTGCGCTGGGCTGCTTCTTTTCGCCGAAGATCAGCTCCGAAATCGCATCAAAGGTCGCCTCAGGTTTCGGAAGGTAGCTAACCCTCTCGAGATCCTGTTTCTGCCCGGCCGATTCCACCCTCAGCGTGCCGTACCCGAGCAGCCGCCCCCCAAAACTCCGCAGGTAACTCATGTCAGTCACCTTCGTGATCGGCATCATGGAGATCTTCGTGACGACGATGCCGCTCGTGATCAGAAACCGCTTGTCGGTGATGACGATGAGCTCGACCCACCATTGGTGTTTATTATATTCTAAGCGCAGATCTGAGG
>JALZCO010000296.1 GCA_030863015.1 Actinomycetota bacterium | reverse complement strand
TCTCAGAGGTGCCCGCTCCGGGCACCCTGGCGCCGCCACCGATGTCGGTTCCGAACCGTCCAGTGGGTGGCCCCCTGATGGGCGTGTGCGGGCTGGTGTTGCCGGTCAACGCACCCCTGCCGCCGGCGGGAATCAGCGCGACATCCTGGTTGGTGGCCGACGCCGACTCCGGAGAGGTGCTCGCCGCCAGGAGCCCACATGCTCGCCACCGCCCGGCATCAACGATCAAACTGTTGACCGCCCTGCTGGCAGCCGAGCAGCTTCCACTCAACCGGGTCGTCGTCGCCACGCAGGCCGATGCCGACCAGGAGGGCAGCAAGGCGGGCCTCGCACCGGGCGGCCGCTACACCGTCCGCCAACTGCTCACCGGCCTGCTGCTGGTCTCCGGTAATGACACCGCGCACGCCCTGGCGGTGCAGCTCGGTGGGGTCGCTCGGACCGTCGAACAGATGAACGAGCTGGCGGCCGGGCTGGGCGCGCTGGATACCCGGGCCGCCACCCCGTCTGGGCTCGACGGTCCGGGAATGAGCACCTCGGCCTACGACCTGGCGCTGGTGTTTCGCGAGGTGCTCAACCGCCCGCTACTCGCCGAGTTGCTGAGCACCCGACAGGTGAACTTCCCGGGCTTCGGCGAGCGGCCAGGTTTCATTCTCAGCAATGACAACAAACTGCTCAGGAACTATCCCGGTGCGCTGGGCGGCAAGACCGGGTTCACCGATGACGCCCGGCACACCCAGGTCGACGCCGCACAGCGCGGTGGGCGGCGCCTGATCGTGATATTGATGCGGGGCGAGCAGCGACCGGTGCCGATGTGGGAACAGGCAGCCCGCTTGCTCAGCTATGGATTCTCGCTGACCCCCGGCCGCCCGGTCGGGCAGCTGGTGGACGAGGCAACGCCACTGGAGACCGCAGAAACGGCGCCGGGGCCAGCGGGGGCGACCTCAGGACTCCGTCCCGCTGATTCGCAGGACCGGACCGGTAGACCCGATGGCACCGCTGGGCTGATCCCGGTAGCGGTGTGGATCGGTGTGACGGCCCTGGTGCTCGCCGTGCTCGGGGGTCTGGTGGCCCGTCAACGCCGCGGAGGCGACTAGCCCAGTGGGCTGAGTTCCTCGGCGCCACCGAGATAGGCCTGGGCCTGCAGAGCGAACAGCTCGGCGTACCCGCCGCCGCGGGCCATCAGCTCGCCATGGGTGCCCTGCTCCGTGATGCGGCCGTGATCCAGGACGATGATCTGATCGGCATGCCGGATGTTGGCCAGCCGATGAGTGATCAGCACCGTCGTCCGGGTAACTGCCGCGCTGTCACCGTTGTCCGCTGGCGCGCCCGCGTGGCGCCTCGGCCGGAGGGATTGGAACACGGCCTGCTCGGCGCGGGCGTCCATCGCGGCAGTGGGCTCGTCGGCGATGAGGAGGGGGGCATCCCGGTACAGGCCACGGGCCACGCTGATCCGCTGCCACTGCCCGCCGGACAGGTCGCATCCGTTCTGGAACTCCCGGGACAACACGCTGTTCCAGCCGCCGGGCAGGCCGGCGACAACGGCGTCGGCGCCGGAGTCGGCTGCAGCGGCGGCGAGCGTCCTGCCGCCGGGGTCCGGGCGTTCCAGCCGGCCGATGCGGACGTTGTTCGCGGCGGTCGTGGGCCACTGGACGGGATCCTGCAGGACGACACCGACCTGGGAGTGCAGCTCACACGGGTCAACCGTGGCGATGTCGACTCCGTCCCAGGTGACCCGTCCCTGATCGGGCAGGTAGAGCCCGGTGATCACCTTGGCAAGCGTGGACTTGCCGGAGCCATTCTCTCCCACCAGAGCGACGACCTGTCCACGTCTGATCGTCAAGCTGACCTGATGCAGGGCAGGCTCCTCCTTGCCGGGATAGCTGAAGGACACCTGGTGCAACTCGATGACGCGGGGATCACCCGGCAGCCGCCGCACTGCAGCAGCCCGGTGGTAGCTGCGGGCCTGGGTCAGGCAGGCGGTCAGCAGGTCGAGGTAGAAGCTGTGCTCGAATAGCCGGTTGGCGGCGAAGACCGTGGTGGACACGGCGGAGCTCGCGGTACGCATTGCCACGGCCGCCGCTCCAGCCAAGGCCAGCGGCATCGCTCCGGTGTAGAGCAGCACGCCGAGCACGCCGTAGGCCAACGCCGTGCCGATCCCGGCCAGGCCCCGCCCGAACAGCCGGATCGCGGTCTTGTGGTGCTCCACCGCGACGGCTTCCGCGGTGAGCTGGGATCCGATCCGGCGGTGCTCGCCCAGCAGAGTGTCCTGGGTGGTGAAAGCGCGGACCTCGGCTGCCTCGCGCCGGCCGGTGATGATGTCGCCGGTGATTCCCAGCCGGCGCATGCGCGAGACCGTGCGTACATACGACTCGTAGGACAGCAGCGCTGCCCGCACGTTGGCCCAACCATTGGGCACCGCGGCCAGCAACACCACCGGCGCCAGCACCGGGTTGAGCAGGCCCGCCGTGACGATCGCGGCGGCCAGCGAAACCGTCGAGCTGAGCAGGTTGCCGACATCGCCCACCCCGTAGCGCACGCTCCTGATGCCCTGCATCGACGTCCGGCGCACCAGCTCCACGAAATCCGGGTCGTCGAAGGCGATCAACTCCACGCCGATCACCGCGGCATGCAGCTCGTCCTGCGCGCGCAACTCGACCCGCGGGGCCAGCACCGCCTGCACGGCGCCCACCGCCGCGTCCAGCAGGCCCCGGGCGGCGAAGGAGGCCATCACCAACACCAGCGCGGGTAACGCCGCCACCACCCGCTGGGGAGTCGGTCCCTGCGCCAACAGCTCGGTCAACACGGTCGCGGTCGCCAGCAACCCGAATGCCGTCGCGCATCCGGCCAACAGCTCGACAACCGCGGCGAGCAGCGTTAACCGCGGTGACGTATGCCACGCCAGGCGCACCAACACGCGCAGGGCCGCCGGCGCCGCCCGCAACGTCCGGCCGATACCCGTGCCGGCCACCGTCTCCATCACCTGCGCCCAGGGCGGGATCTTAAGATCATCGACTCCGATCAGCGGCGGTGCTGAGGACTCGACCCTGCGAGCACATCCCGTTGCGCCGGAATCGGCCGATGCACTGCCCGTGGTGCGCCTGAATCTCATCGTGGCCTCCCACCGACAAAGCATGCCTACCGCGCTAGCGTGCCGTCTCGTGAGTAACGGTGACGCGGATGTCCGCGCGGGGATTGTGGTCACCGGGACGGAGTTGCTCACTGGGCAACTCACGGACCGCAACGGCCCGTGGTTGGCGCAGCAGCTGGGCGAGCGGGGCGTCGAGGTGGCCCACCTGCTGTGCGTCGGCGACCGGTCACAGGATCTGGCAGCAGCATTGCGATTCCTCGCCGACCAGGGCGTGGACTTGATCGTCACCAGCGGCGGACTCGGCCCGACCGCCGACGACCTGACCGCCGAGGTGGTCGCCGGATTCGCCGGGGTGCCGCTGGAGCTCGACGAGGCGATGGAGCAGCAGATCGCCGCCATCCTGGCCCGATTCCGCCACCTGTCGCACTTCAGTCCAGAAGCGCTGCGGGCGGCCAACCGCAAGCAGGCGATGGTGCCCCGCGGCGCCGAACCTCTCGACCCGGTAGGGACGGCACCTGGGCTGGTCGTCCCGGTGCCCGAAGGACCGACGGTGATCGTGCTGCCTGGCCCACCCCGCGAGCTGCAGGGAATGTGGCCTGCGGCACTGTCCACATCCGCCGCCAGGGCGGTGCTGGCGCGCACCCGACCCTTCGAGTCAGCCCGCCTGCGGCTGTTCGGACTGCCTGAATCGGAGATCGCGGCGACGCTGCGCGAGGTGGGCGCGACGCTGGAT
>JALZCO010000251.1 GCA_030863015.1 Actinomycetota bacterium | reverse complement strand
GTCAATGACGACGAAGTGAGCCCGCAGGTGCTCGACATGGCCCGCCGACTGCTGGGCGAACACCACGCCGAAACCCTGCCGGACCCGATGATGGGTGCCGAGGACTTCTCCTACGTCCTGGCGAAGGTGCCCGGCACGATGGCGTTCCTGGGCGCGTGCCCGTCAGGCCACGAGCCGGACACCACACCGGCGAACCATTCCAATCGGGTCGTCTTCGACGAGTCAGCGATGGCACACGGGGTGGCCCTTTACGCCGGTTTCGCACTCGAGGCGTTGACCCGGTGAGCGAGTCCTCGCTGTGTGTAATCGGCTTGGGTTTGATCGGCGGGTCACTGCTGCGCGCCGCCGACGGTGCCGGCTGGAAGGTCCGCGGCACCGCAGCGTCGGATGCCACCGTCAACGCGGCTCGGGAAGCCGGTTTCGACGTCTCACCCTCGGTTGAGGATGTGCTGCAGGCCGCCGGTGAGGATGCGCTGGTGGTGCTCGCGGTACCGCTGCCCGCGGTGGCCGACGTGCTGCCAGTGGTGGCTCGGCACGCCCCGCGCTGCCGGCTCACCGACGTGGTGAGCGTCAAGCAACCCGTCGCGGCGGCGGTGGCACGGCACACGCCACTGGCCCGCTACGTCGGCGGACATCCGATGGCGGGAACGTCCGCCTCGGGCTGGTCGGCGGCCTCGGCGACGTTGTTCCACGGGGCATCCTGGGTAGTGAGTACCGACGACGGTATTGACACCACGGTGTGGGCGCAGGTCGCCCGGCTTGCGCTGGACTGTGGCGCCACCGTGGTACCGGCGAGCGTCGAAGACCACGATGCCGCGGTCGCGCGAGTATCACACCTGCCACATGTGCTGGCCGCGGTGCTCGCCTCAGTGGGTGCTGATGGTGGACCGCTGGCAATGGCACTGGGCGCGGGCTCGTTCACCGACGGCACCCGGGTAGCCGCCGGTCGACCCGAATTGGTTCGCGCAATGTGCGAGGGCAACCGCAGCGCACTGCTGGAAGCAGTGGACGATGCGCTCGGCCGATTGGGCGCGGCTCGCGGCTCACTGGCGTCCACCGGCGCGTTGAACGCCACCATCCGAGCCGGCCACCTTGCCCGCCGAGCCTTCGACGCAGCCCGTAACGGTCGTGACGGCGAGACCGTGCACGTCGACCTGGCCGCTCCCGGCGCGCTCGAGCGGCTACGGGAGATCGCCCGATCAGGCGGTCGCGTTATCGCCCTGCACGGCTTCCGTTGCCAAGTCACCCTCTAACCAGGCCGGAGTGGCTGGAGGCGATGTTGGCGGCACTGACCGAAGATCCGTATAACGCGATCGTGCAGTGGGTTGCGGTGCAGCCGGCCATGCCAGGCCCGTTGAGTGGCTGGCCGGTGGCGGTGAAGGACCTCATCGACGTGGCCGGGCTGCCTACCCGCTGTGGTAGCGCGGTGCTGGCCGACGCCGCCCCGGCGCGGCAAGACGCCGCCGTGGTTGCCCGGTTACGCGCGACCGGGGCGGTGGTGGTCGCCAAGACCCATACCCACGAGTTCGCCTATGGACCTACTGGGGACGTCTCCGTGGACGGCCCGTGCCACAACCCGCACGATCCGCAGCGAATCACCGGCGGCTCCTCGAGCGGGTCGGCGGCCGCGGTAGCCGCGGGACTGGTGCCCCTGGCGTTAGGCACCGACACCGGCTGTTCGACACGCACCCCAGCCGCGCTGTGCGGGGTCGTCGGGCTCAAACCGGTGCGGGGCATACTGCCCACCGCTGGGGTGTTCCCGCTGTCGGAGACCTTGGACCACATCGGGCTGCTGGGCGCCGACGTCAACACAGTCGCAATCGCCTTCAGCGCGTTGACCGGGCACCGGATCGACCCAGCAGCCCCGATCAAAGGCACCGTGGTCGGGCGCCCCACCGACTCCTACTGGCGGGTGCATGATCCGGAGATCGCCGCCGCCGTGGATCGCGCTGCCGCCGCGTTGGAGACCGCAGGTGCCATCCTGCGCGACGTCAACCTGCCCGGCATCGAGGAACTTGCGGCCACCTACTACGTGATCGTCGACGCGGAGGCCTACGCCACTCACGCGCGCTGGCTGTGCCAGCGCGCCAGCGACTACCAGCCGATCACCGCGGCACGGCTGCAGGCCGCCGCCCGGCACACCGCCGCCGATTACGTCACGGCGCAGCGGACCCGCCGCAGGTTGGCCCCCGAGCTGACGAATCGGCTGCACGCGGAAGGGGTGAATCTGCTGCTGCTGCCGACCACCCCGCTTCGCGCCACTCCGATCGGAGCCGAACAGGTCCACGCCCCGGATGGCGCTCAGGTCGCGGTGCGGCCGGCCCTGCTGTCCCTCACCCTGCCCTTCAACCTGCTGGGCTGGCCTGCGGTGTCGGTGCCCGCGCCGGAGGTGGTCGGGCTACCAGTCGGGATCCAGGTAGCCGGGGTGCAAGGCGGGGAGCAGACGGTACTGGCCGCCGGTGCTCGGGTCGCGACCAGCTGCCGCAGTTCAGGTACGCCGGGCTGATCCGGGGTATTCCAGCACCAGGCCGTCGGCGTCCACCGTGAGCTCCACTTCACACAGGTCGCCAGCAGAGCTGACCACTGTGCTCTCACCCACCGCCACGGTGCGATAGGTCTGCCGGACACAACTCACCTCAAGTCCCGGCAATGAGACGAACACCATCGGCAAGTCGTCGTACCGGGGCAGATCGTGCTGGGCCAGGCCGTGGTGCGCGGGGGGACGATGCAGACCTAGCCGGCGCACGGGCAGAGCTTTGAACAGCGCGCAGAACGCCAGATCGACGTCCAGGGCTCCCCCGAAGTGGGTGCGCACGGTGCCCACGCCCTGATCGACCCGGTCGACCAGCCAGATGCCCTCCTCCGAGCGAGTAAGGCTGACGTACTGCTCGCCTTGGGCCCGAATGGTGCGAACGGTCAACCGCTGCACGACACCGGCGTCGTCGGTGGCCAGCGAGTAGGACGCGGAGTACGCCTCAGCAGCCTCTAGCCGGGCACTGACCAAGGAGCCGCTGGCTCGCATACTGCGCCCGCCCAGGACGACCCGCGCCGCCTCCAACCGCAGGCCGTCCACACCCGCCCAGGCCAGCATCCTCGTCGCCTGCGGCGTACGCCGGGTCGGCGTGGATCCGGTCTCGCCGGTAACCCGCTGACCGGCCTCCGGGGTGCTCACTGTCCGGCCTGAACGGGCAGGTCGTCGAGTTTCACCGGGCCTCCTCACGCTGGCAGGTGTACGGCGCGGCCGGCAACCGAACGGTCACGAGCCTATCTCCGCCCGATGATCGCACGGCCACGCACCGGATGGGATCCGCGGATATCGCCAACTGCGCAAGATCGCACTATCACCCGAGCGGGCGCCATCCGATAGCAGGTATGCTCGTTGTGAAGTCGGGGAGTAGCCTTCACCTCGGACGAGTGTCCGAGGCAGCACTGTGTGCTGGCTACTCGTCGGAACAACCAGTAGATCCGTCGATGGCCGGGGGGCGCTTCGAGCATGCGGGGATTCACCCCGCTGTAGCGCTTTGCGTGCTCCGTCCCGGCTGGCGGCAGTCCAATGTGAACCACAACGAAGAAGGACCACATGCGCACGCCCGTCTCCGACCGCCGACCGCGGGCCGGAATGACCCTCGCTCCCCGTCACCGGCAGAGCCGACCCCTGCCGATGAGTGCCGTGGCTGTGCGCCGCGGCCAGTTCGGGGAGTTCGAGCTGCGCCCGGTGCGAGAGCACACCGTCGAAGCGCTGACCTCTGCGGAGGCGACCGAGGAGCATTGACGTATCCACTCCGGCTTACGGAGAGTGGGGATAACGCCTACGGTAGCGGCATGCTGACAGTGACCGAGGCGGCGGCTCGAGCCATCAACTCACTCGTGAGTAAGAACCAGATGCCGGAGGGGGCAGGCCTGCGGATCGCGCCGCAGAGCAAAACCACCCGATCAGAGGGCTTGGGACTGTCCATTGCGGCGGCCCCCGCCGGCGACGACACTGTGATCGAGAGCAACGGTGCCAAAGTGTTCCTTGCGCCCACTGTGGTTTATGAGCTCCATGAACTTGAGCTTGACGTCGAGTCCGGCGACGACGACGAGGTGCACTTCATCGTCGAGCGCAGAAAGGGCTGAGGCAGGGCATTGCCCGGGCAGCGCAGCGTGCACCGCGAAGTACCGCAACACGGGTGAGCAGCCTCGACCGAGAAGCCTTCACTCGGCAGCAGGCAGTGCGACAGTGGCCCGAGGTTACGCCGACAGCAGGCGCTGGAAGAATTCGCGGTAACGCTGGAACCTCACCCGTAAGTCCTCAGTCGACATTGACTCGCTCGTATGTCCGCTCCCGACGTTCGCGCGGATTTCGTCCAACGTGCGTTCGATCAACGCGCTGGCCTCCTGCACCGCGCGCTGAGGATCGTCGACGAAGGCGCCCTGCACCCGCTGCCATTCTTCGCGCATCCCGGCCACGTCATTGAGCAGCCCCACGCGCTGCGCCTCGCCAGTGCGGCTGGCGTCGACGGGTTCGGGATGCCGGTGAGCGCCTGACTCGGGTGTGGGAACAGGCTCGCGCGTGGGAGCAGGCTCGGACGTGGGAACAGGCTCGGGTGTCGGATCAGGCTCGTGGAGCCGATGAGAGTCACGAGCACTACCCGCGGTGGCAGCGGACTCCGCCGAATCCGGATTGCTGGGATCGGCAGTGCGCTCCCCGTGGTGCTCTCGATCGTCCTTGTCGCGGAAGCGGTCCAGCTCACTATCGACAAAGCGGCGCATCCGCTCGCCCAGACCTTCTGACTTGTCGGGCTCCTCGTAGTGCTCCTCCCGCGTGCCCATTCCAACCTCCTCGGTGATATCTCGACACAAGTCTCCATACCCCCTTTATCACATACCCCACAGTCCGGGAAGCCACGCCCAATACACTCGTTCAGCCCATGGAGCTCCCCCGCTGACGGAGGGGCTACGGCCGAACAGACCCTGGCTTGCGGATCGGGCCGTGGCAGCGACACGGGCGCAGGCTGCGATGTAAGGATGCAGCTTCCGTGCAGCCCGGTAGAGCAGCACAGCATCCGGGTGATCCTGCACCCCACGACCTGCGCGTGGCTGCGGCGTCAAGCTCGGCACGTTTGCAAAAGCGTCTGACGGGGTTAAGCTCAGAGTAAACAGGTCTGCCTCGTCCGGTACAGGTCCGGGCCAGTCGGATCAGGGATTCCAGGAGGAATCATGATCATTCTTGGTATCGTCTTGGTGGTACTTGGCCTTCTGTTCCCGCAGGTGAACATTCTCGTCACTATCGGAATCATCTTGATCGTGGTCGGAGCGATCCTGGCTCTGCTCGGCGGGTTTGGCCGCACCGTCGGCCCCCGACGCCACTATTGGTGACGGCTTGACCGCACTTCGAGCCCTGCGAGCGGGCGTGTCGGTGCATGTGAACGGTCCGGCGGGGTACGCGGTCCCGCCGGCCCTACTAATACCAGCGCGCCATCACCATCCGCTTGGACGGACGCGACGGCCTACGGTCTGTTGCGTCTCCCCGATCAATGGCGGATACATGAGATCCCCCTGTCTGCTATAGAGCCGAGAGGAATTGAACCTAGAGCATTCCTAGCGGCAGACGCTTAAAGCCAGCGTCCTACCAATCAATGGCGCTGTGATGTCAGCGGTAGATGTCGGCAAGTCGCGTCGGGCCTAGGCGGGCAGTGCGGCCCGCGGACTGCGCCGTTCTCCATGCGACCAGCATCGCCGTCGCCAGATGCATCCGACAAGGCGATCTCATAGGCCCGTGGATCCAGCGGCGCTACCCGGTCTGCTCGTCGAGCACGAGGCAGAACGGGTGCCCTGCCGGGTCCAGGTAAACCCGGAACGTCGTCCCGGGCTGGACGGCGGCCTTGCGGGCGCCCAGCGCCAGCACCTGTTCCTCGCCGACATCGAGATCCGGCACGTCAAAGTCCAGATGCGCTTGCTGGGGATTGTGGTCGCTGGGCCACACCGGGGGCCGGTGGCGGGGAGCACGCTGGAAAGCCAACGTAGCGCCGCCATCACTGCGCAGCTGCACCCAGTCGTCATCGTCACGGTCGAGCTCCCAGCCCGTGATCGCGGCGTAGAACTGCGCCAGAGCCCGCGGGTCGGGGCAGTCGAGCGCCACCAGACTGAACTGCGCGATACCAGCCATGTCGGGAACAGTACTGGCGGACCCCGACAGCTCTGGCTCATCGGTGGAAATCCAGAGGTTGCCGTACCGAGCAAAGGCGAGGTTGTCCGGGCAAGAGATCGGGCTTACCTGGGACTTGCCGAAACCCGCGAAGTACGTCGACGAGTCCGCGGGGTTGCCGCACAGCAGCAGGACCCGCCAACCGAATCGGATCCCGGTCGGGTCGTGGCAGGCCTCCGCCAACTCG
>JALZCO010000223.1 GCA_030863015.1 Actinomycetota bacterium | reverse complement strand
CGTCGGCGGCGGGTTGCGCCGGGATGGTGATCACTTTCTCGGCAGCCCAGCTGTCCGCTTCGCGATGCCACCCAGCCGCACCGACCCGGTTTCGCGCGGGTGCGTAGGGTCGCTCACGTCGTACTGCTTGAGCTCGCCGATGCCCCAGCAGGACACATACAGCTGCTGGTCATCTACCGAGAGATTGATGTCGGTGACCAGTGGCGGAACCGCCCCGAATGGCTTGAGTGCTGGTGGAAGGTCGTCGTCGGCGGCGGGTTGCGCCGGGATGGTGATCACTTTCTCGGCAGCCCAGCTGTCCGCTTCGCGATGCCAGCGCCACACCGAGGCGGACAGATCCTGTGTCGACACGACCACGCCGACGAATCCCCAGGTGGCCTCGGGATCGTGGGCTGGACGCAGCTCGAGCACCATCTGGTGCTCAGCGCCCAGGTCGACGCGCTGGAGGTGCTTGCCAGCGGCCAGGTCCCAGAAGTGCAGCGCGTGGCCGTACTTGCCACCCAATAGCAGTTCCGGGTTGACCCCGTCCTCGATCATCGACGGCGTTCCCCACTCGCTGGTGACCAGTGTGTTGTGCTTCAGGTGCCACCAGGCGTCATACGCCAGATACTGCGGCCCGCGGTCGCGTTCCCAGGGACCCAGCACGTCGAAGGTGGAGTGGTCGAGCAGCGCGATCCCGCCTGGACCGTCGGCGCCGTTGGCACTCCCCAAACAGGACAGGAAGATTCCTTCGGGCCCACAGTGCAGCGTGTGCGGCCGAGAGTAGCCCGCTTTGTCCGCCAGTTCCTTGGCGTCGATCGTCTTGACCAGGGTGGGCTTGGCAGGATCGGGGTGGGTGTCATAGACATGCACGTTCGAGCTGCGCAGCCCGGGCAACAGCAGGTAGCGCCGCTGCAGCCCGTTCATGTCGTGGCCCTCGTGCGCCAGCGCGCTGCTGCAGGCGTTCCAGCCGAAGTGGTGCAACTCGTCTCCTAGGGTGGGCAGCTCCGCCCAGCTCACCACCTGCCCGTACCGGACTGAGTTGGGATCGACGTCGACGACAGACAGCGCGTCGGGGCGTTGCGCGGTGCGGTCGAAGGCGGCGACGTAGGCCAGCTTCTCGCCCGGTGCTGCGGCGGCCTCGGCGGGGCTGCGGTAAAAAGTCGGGTCTGACGGCGTGTGCAATGGTGCGTTCATGAAGATTCTCCATTGTTCCAAGCAGATATGGCATGCGTGACAAGGCGTCGAGGCAAGCAACGACTACTCAGCCTGCTGTTGCGACACTTACCCATGTGGAATCGACCGGTCAGAGGCTATTGAGTACGACACAATGCGCTGGCCAGCCGAAGGAGATCGACATGCAGGCGAACGGTCAACCAGGCATTTCGGAATACGGGGCCGTTGTGCCGACGGCGGTATACATCGAATCGGCTGGGTGTTATAGCGGTCATCGCTGGAAGCTCCCTACGAGTCACCAGCGACGGTACAGGTCTTTCATCGGGGATGCCTGGCTTTCGTCCGCGCTGTTGCGATACTGCCGGGTAACCTTAGCCGCAGGCCGGTTGCCCGGCCGTCAGCGACGAAAGGTGGCCCCATGGCCCGGCTCGCTCAGACCGAGGGTCTCACCGAGATCCAGCAGGAGATCCTGTCCACTGTCAAGTCCTTCGTGGACAAGGAGATCATCCCGGTCGCGCAGGAGCTTGAGCACGCCGACAGCTACCCGCAGGACATCGTCGACGGAATGAAAGAGATGGGGCTGTTCGGGCTCACGATCCCCGAGGAGTACGGCGGTCTGGGGGAGTCACTGTTGACCTACGCATTGGTCGTGGAGCAGATCGCTCGGGGTTGGATGAGTGTGTCCGGCGTGATCAACACTCACTTCATCGTGTCGTACATGATCCGCCAGCACGGCACCGAGGAGCAGAAGCAGCATTATCTGCCCAAGATGGCCGAGGGCAGTGTCCGTGGTGCCTTTTCCATGTCCGAGCCAGAACTGGGTTCCGACGTTGCCGCGATCAAGACCCGGGCCAGACGTGACGGGGACCACTACGTCGTCGACGGCGCGAAGATGTGGCTGACCAATGGCGCGACGTCGACTCTGGTGGCGACCCTGGTCAAGACCGACGAGGGCGCGGCGAAGGCGCACCACAACCTCACCACGCTGCTGGTGGACAAGCCCACGGGCTTCGGTGAGGTCGCCCCCGGGCTCAGCGTACCCAGCAAGATCGACAAGATGGGCTACAAGGGAGTCGACACCACCGAACTGATCTTCGATGGCCATCGCGTCAGTGCTGACAAGGTGCTCGGCGATGCGCCCGGCAAGGGCTTCGCGCAGATGATGGACGGCGTCGAGGTGGGGCGGGTCAACGTCGCAGCCCGAGCCTGTGGCATCGCCATTCGCGCCTTCGAGCTCGCGGTCGGTTACGCCCAGCAGCGGCGAACCTTCGGCAAGCCGATTGCCCAGCACCAGGCGATCGCGTTCAAGCTCGCCGAGATGGCCACCAAGGTCGAGGCTGCGCACCTGATGATGGTCAACGCCGCCCGGCTCAAGGACTCCGGCGCCCGCAATGATGTTCAGACCGGGATGGCGAAGCTGCTGGCGAGCGAATACTGCAAGGAGGTGACCGAGGACGCCTTTCGCATCCACGGAGGGTATGGCTACTCCAAGGAGTTCGAGATCGAGCGGTTGATGCGGGAGGCGCCGTTCCTGCTCATCGGTGAGGGAACCAGCGAGATCCAGAAGACGATCATCAGTAAGGGACTGCTGCAGGAGTACGCTGCGCGAAGTTGACCCGCTAATCGGGGCGTGCGCATGAGCCTTGGCGCGATGGGTACCCCGTAGCCAGAGGTGATGCACTGTGACCAGCCCGTTCAGCAGCCAGGGTCAGATGCGTGGCCTGCCCACACCACCCACCGGTTGGCCGATCGGCTCCTACGCCACCTACGCCGAGGCGCAGCGTGCCGTGGACCATCTCGCTGACAACCACTTTCCGGTCGCCGAGGTCACCATCGTCGGAGTGGACCTGATGCTGGTCGAGCGGGTGTTGCGAAGGTTGACCTGGGGCCGGGTGCTGACTCAAGGGGCCGCATCGGGCGCCTGGTTCGGCCTGTTTGTGGGTGTGCTACTCAGCCTGTTCGCTACCCAAGCCGGGGCCGGGATCATCCCGATCCTGGTGGGCGTGGCCACCGGTGCGGTGTTCGGGACGGTGTTCGCGGCCGCCGGTTACGCCTCCACCAGGGGCCGGCGAGACTTCGCGTCGGCAAGCCAACTCGTCGCGGGGCGTTATGACGTGCTGTGCCAACCGCGCCACGCCGAACAGGCTCGCGATTTGCTGGCCAAGCTGGCCATGGGCCCCGGGACGGTGGCCACCTGAGCGCCGCGGTCACGGCGGCAGGCAGCCCCACTCGGTAAGCGCTTCGACGAGGCCGTCCACGATCGGCAGTCGTGCCAGGGTCTGCGCGTCGCACCACCGGGCATCGTCGGCATCGTCGCCAGCTCGCAGCGTCCCGCCCGTTGCCAGGCAGACGTAATCATGGATATCAAAGACTGCGCCGCCAGGAGCGCAGCGCTGTACCGCACCCGCCCGACGGGCGACCTTGACCTCCAGCCCGGTCTCTTCGGCCACCTCGCGGATCACCGCACGATGGTCGGTCTCGCCGGCCTGCACCCGGCCGCCGGGTACCGACCAGCGCCCCCGTCCCGGCTCGTTGGTGCGGCGGATCAGCAATAATCTTCTCGCGCTGTCGAACACAACTGCTCCGACACATCGGATGTTCTGCGCGCGGGGTCCTGTCATCAGCAGTGACGGTAGTATCCTCACTTAATGCACTCGGAGTTCAGGCAGCCCTGACATGCTTGGTCGGCATCCCAACGAGTACCTGATCCCCACCGAGCGGCGGGAGATCCGGGTGCGGCGGCACTGGGCCAGCCTGCTGCGGGTACTGGCGCAGACCTTTGTGGTCGTGATCGTGGCGTTCGTGCTGTCTCAACTGCTCGGTGACGATGATTTTTGGGTGCTGCAGTCGGTGCTCTGGTATCTCGCGGTCGCCGCAGTGCTGCGCTTCGCGTGGAAGGTGCTGGAG
>JALZCO010000200.1 GCA_030863015.1 Actinomycetota bacterium | reverse complement strand
TCGGCGTCATTGCGCTGCTCGGGATCAGCAAACTGGTAGCCGAACAGCGACTCGTCCCAGTTGACACCGGTGGATACCGCTTTGGCGTAGGGATCGATGAGCAACTTGGCAGGGTTGCACCGCTGCCCGGCAGCCGGATTGTAGGGGCCGTGCACCCGGTACCCATAGTGCTGACCTGGTCCGACGCTGGGCAGGTAGCCGTGCCAGACGAACCCATCGACCTCGGGCAGCCGGATCCGTGTCTCGGTGGCGTCGGGGTCGCCGCTGTCGCACAGGCACAGTTCGACCTTCTCCGCCGCCTCGGAGAAGAGCGCGAAATTGGTGCCTGCGCCGTCGTAGGTGGCACCCAGCGGGTAGGCCGCACCCGGCCACGGCTGGGGGATGGTCATCGGTCTCCTTCGGACGCCAATGGGTAACTGCCGCGCACCGGATCTAGGTCACGGTATCTGAACTGCCGGTGCCAGCTGCCGTGGTGGGTAACAGCTGCCGGTACAGCTAACGGGACCGGACGGCCGCATCCAACGCCTGGCGCATCACCGCGATCGGCGCATTGCAGCCGGTCATCAGCTGGACCTGAGCTACCGCCTGATGCAGCAGTACCGCCAGACCGCTGACGATCGGGCAGCCCGCATTGAGTGCGGACGCGGCCAGCGGTGTGGGCCACGGCGTGTAGACGACGTCGAGCACGACCGGGCCGGTGGACCACCGCTGCTGGCCGGCCAGCGCATCGGCGGCGCCCGGTGGCAGTGTGGAGATGACGACATCGGCGTCGGGAATGGCGATGTCGGGTAGTCCGCCGCAGATCGTCGGATGGACGCCGAGCCGCTCAGCCGTCGCGCCCAGATGCTCTGTTCTGGCCGGATCCCGCACAAGAACGGTTGGCGCTGTTTCCCCGAGCTCGCGCAGCGCGGCGAGCGCAGCTTGGGCGGTGCCGCCGGCCCCGAGGATCACCGCTGCGCCGACCCGGTCGAGTCCCGCTTCGCGCAGCGCAGCAAGGATGCCAGCGACGTCGGTGTTGTCGGCCCAACGGCGACCACTCGGCTGCTCGAACACCATGGTGTTCGCCGCACCCACCGCGCTGGCCAACGGGGAGACCTCGTCAGCCACGGTCAGCGCCACCCGTTTGAGCGGCATCGTCAGCGACAGGCCAGCCCACTGCGGCCCGAGCCGCTCGACGAAAGCGGGCAGGCTTGCCTCGTCACATTCGAGCGCCTCGTAGCGCCAGCCGGTCAGGCCCAACCCAGCATAGGCGGCGGTGTGCAACGCCGGTGACAGCGAGTGCTGGATCGGGCAGCCCAACACTGCGGCCCGCCGCAAGGCCCGCTCACTGGCCGCCGGCTCACCATCGGCCACTGTGAAATCTTCCCCACTGTGCACCCTTTGTTCACCTCAGTCAGTATTGACCCAAAGACTGTTGGCTGCGGTCTTGCATGACGCGTTTGCGGTCTATTATTGAGCGGATCAGCAGATCTGCGTGGCTGTGTCACATTCAACGGTCGTCGCATCACGTCAGGAGGTACGTTGCAGCAACCGAGCTGGGCGTCGATTAGCGTGGATCTCGAGCGTCCCAGCGGGGCCCGAGTCTATGACTACTATCTCGGTGGCTCGCACAACTTCGCCGTGGACCGGCAGACGGCGCGTCGGGCGATCGAGTTGTGGCCGGAACTGCCCTTGATCATGCAGACCAACCGGGCGTTCCTGCGTCGCTCGGTGCGGTATCTGGTCAGCCAAGGCATCACCCAATTCCTGGATATCGGCTCCGGCATCCCCACCGAGGGCAATGTGCACCAGGTGGCCCAGGTCGCTTCCCCCGAGGCGCGGGTGGTCTACGTGGACATCGACCCGGTGACCGTCGCACACAGCCGGGACATGCTGGCTGGCAACGACCGCGCTGATCACCCTTGTCGGCGGCGTCAACTGTCCCCACCGGCGACTCATCATAAAGAGGGTGGTCGATGAACCGGCCGTGGTGTTCCTGCCGTTGTGGCTTTCGGACTCACCAGCCGACGTTGATGACGTCCGGAGCGGTTCACCACCTATGCGGTAGCGGGTAGACGGAGATGAGCTGCGCTGATTACGCCGTTTGGCCTCGTCGACGGTATCCGCGGTCAACTACTGTGCTGGCGGCACAGCTCTGGCTAGAAATCGAGCTAGTATCAAGCCGACTACGAGGATTCCGAGCGCGCTGGTCGTCTTGCACGGGGTGTTTCCAGGCTGTTATGGAGGGTGTTGGGTCCGCGGTTCGCGGTTGTCGGCTTTTTGCGTCGACATCAGTGGGAGGGTGACCGATGGGAAAGCTGAGCTGGGCGTCGGGCGACGTGGACCTCGAGCAACCCAGCGCGGCCCGAGTGTATGACTACTACCTCGGCGGCTCGCACAACTTCGCCGTGGACCGGCAGATGGCCCGGCGGGCGATGGAGCTGTGGCCCGACCTACCGTTGATCATGCAGGCTAACCGGGCATTTCTGCGTCGATCGGTGCGGTATCTGGTCAGCCAGGGCATCACCCAGTTCCTCGACATCGGCTCCGGTATCCCCACCGTCGGCAATGTGCATGAGGTCGCCCAGGTCGCGTCGCCCGAGGCGCGGGTGGTCTACGTGGACATCGACCCGGTGGCCGTCGCGCACAGCCGGGAGATCCTGGCCGGCAACGACCGCGCCGACATCGTCCAGGGCGACCTGCGCGACGTCTTGGCGATCCTCGATGACCCACGTGCCAAGCGGCTGATCGATCCAACCCAGCCGCTCGGGGTGCTCATGGTGGCGATGCTGCACTTCGTTCCGGATGCGGCAGATCCGGCGAACATCGTGGCGCAGTACCGCAAGGTGATGGCGCCGGGAAGTCATCTCGTCGTCTCGCACGCCAGCCGCGATGGCCGGCCGGACCAGGCCGGGTCGCACACCGAGCTCTACCAGCGCACCGCCACCCCGATGAGGATGCGCTCACGGCTTGAGATCGAGGCGTTGCTTGACGGCTTCGACCTGGTACCCCCCGGAGTGGTGTTCCTGCCGCTGTGGCGCCCGGATTCGCCGGTCGACGTCGACGACCATCCCGAGCGGTTCACCGGCTATGCGGTGGTGGGCCGGCGAGAATGACCCACACAGATACGGATTACGAGGCGTTCGCCCGGCGTTGGGCCGAGACAATCGTCGGTACCAGTTACGTGCCGATTGGCCGCCGTGCGCTGGCCAGACATCTGCTCGGACTCACCCCCCGGCTGGTGGAGGCGACGTTAACGGTTGAGTTCGACTCTTCGGTCGGGCATCAGATCGGTGTCGACATGGTCGCGGCGCATTTCACCGGCACTGAGACGCTCAGCAAGACCCTCGCATTGATCGCTGAGCAATTACCAGGTTTGCTGGATGCATCTCCGCCGGACATCAATGTCACCAGCCGGATTGCTCAGCTGGTCGGCAGCGTGGCTGCCGGCTATGCCGGTGCATTACGCGAGCGCAGTCTCGATGAGCAGGACGCGATCTATCGCGCTGGGCTGCGAGCACGCCAGCAGGCCGAGCAGGCGCTGGCGGCCAGCGAGGCCAAGTTCCGAGCGATGTTCACCGCGGCCGGGATCGGAATCGGGATCGGCGACCTGGAAGGTAACATCACCGACACGAATCCCGCTTTGCAGCGGATGTTCGGCTACACCGGTGAAGAATTCGCGCGATTCAACGTCAGATCGATGGTCCACCCCGAAGACGCCGCCAGCGTATGGGAAGACTACGAGGAACTTGTTCGCGGGACACGGGATCACTTCCGCACGGAGAAGCGGTTCCGCCGTTCTGACGGGGGTGAGATCTGGACCAACCTGACGGTGTCGCTGGTACGCGACGAGGCCGGAGCCCCCGCTTACCAGGTGGCATTGCTGGAGGACGTGTCCGAACGGCGTCGCCTGCAGGACCGGTTGGAACATCAGGCCTACCACGATCCGCTCACCAAGCTGGCTAATCGCGCGAGAGTCACCGATCGGCTGGGACAGATCTTCGCCCAACCGGCGGGCCGGCGCCGGGTCGGGTTGTGCTTTTTGGACCTGGACGGGTTCAAAGTGGTCAACGACAGCTTGGGGCACGACGTCGGCGATCAGTTGCTGATCGCCGTCGCGTCGCGGCTGACCCGCTGCTGCGATTCGGGGCAGTTGGTGGCCCGGATGGGTGGCGACGAGTTCGTGGTAATCGTCGAGGACACCACCGGAGAGCATGACGTGGCTGCACTGGCCGATGAGGTGCTGGCCGTCATGGCCGCTCCGATCCGAGTCGGCGATCACGAGCTGACCGTCACGACGAGCATCGGGGTCGTCGAGCGGCCGGTGGCCGACACCAACCCCGCGGACCTCATGCAGGCCGCCGACATCACGCTGTACCGGGCCAAAGCCGAGGGCAAGGCACGCTATGCGATGTTCGATCAGCACCGCAACGACAAGGAGGTGGCGCGTTTCACGCTCTCCGCCACGTTGCTGGGCGCGATCGAGCGCGGCGAGTTCTTCCTCGACTACCAGCCGTTGGTCACCTTGAAGGACGGCACCCTGCGCGGTGTCGAGGCTCTGGTGCGCTGGCGTCATCCGACCCTGGGTGTGTTGGGACCCGAACGCTTCATCAGCCTGGCCGAGGAGACCGGGTCGATCGTGCAGCTCGGGCACTGGGTGCTCGCCCGAGCGTGCCAGCAGGCCCGAGCCTGGCACGACGCGTTCGGTGATGCTGCGCCGCTGGTCAGCGTTAACCTCGCGCCCCGGCAGTTGAATGAGCCTGCCCTGGTGGCCGAGGTGGCGACGATTCTGGCTGACAACGAACTCGACCCATCCTGCCTGCAACTTGAACTCACCGAGCAGTCTTTGATGGGCGACGACGCAGGTCCGCTCAAAGCGCTGACGAAGCTCTACCGCATGGGCGTGCGAATCGCCATTGACGACTTCGGCACTGGCTACTCCAACTTCTCCTATTTGCGCCGGCTGCCGATGCATGAGCTCAAGCTGGCCGGTTCATTCGCCGTGAGCCTGCGGTCTCCCGACGCCGACCTCGTGGACGAGCAGATCGTGGCGACCTTGGTCAGCTTGGCACACGCCTTGGATCTGACCGTGACCGCCGAGGGTGTGGAGACCGATCTGCAGCTCGAGCGGTTCCGGGCACTGGGCTGTGACGCCGGGCAGGGATCGTTGTTCGGTTTACCCACCACTGCTGAGCAGATCAATACCCGGCTGCGGGTCGCCACGTCACTGAGGGATGGCCGCAAGAAGAGTCGATGACCGAGGTGGACACCGCCGACATCGCGGCTGCGCTGCTGCGCGTGGTGCCGGGGCTCACGGTGGTGGCACGGGTACCACCATCTGTGGGGATCCGGTGGGTTGGCCGGTACCACCCGCTGGTTCGGTTCGCTGGGCCTGCGGCCGCCGAAGCTACACGCGGTGCTGTCCGGTGCCGGGGAGCTCGCCGCCGGAACCGCCCTGGCGATCGTGCTGCTCACCCCGCTGGCGGCGGCGTTCGTCGTCGGCACCATGGTGACTGCTGGGGTCACCGCGCACCGCCGCAACGGGTTCTTCGTGTTCAAGGAACGCTATGAGTACGTCTCATGGTCGGCGTTGTGTGTGCAGTGATCGGGTTAGTCGGTCCGGGGCACCGTCTCGGTGGACCAGCTACTAGGCATCGACGATGCACTGGCCGGAGCAGCGGGCCTCGCTCTCCCGGTGGGGCTCGGAGTACTGGGCGCCACCGTGCTGCTGGCGGCTACCTGGCGGCCGGACCACTCGCGAGGCTGACGCAGCCTGCACACAGCGTGCGTACATGCTGTACCCAGCGTGCGGACACGCGAAATAAGCAACCGATCGGGCGCAGAGACGTCTCGCTCAGTGTTGCCAATCCTGGTGGCGCAGGAGAACGACACCGATACTCTGCGTTGACGATTGTGCGCGCTGCGTGTTCACTCTTATCGGTTGCCCAGCTGCAGCCACTGCTCAGGTACGACGAAGGGGAGGTCATGACTCGACGGGGATTGTTGACCGGTCTGCTGGTCTCCGGTCTGCTCGGTGCGGGTTCGCTGACCGCCATGCCGGCGAGTGCCCAACCATCACCTGTGCCGCTGTCACCGTCGCTGGTCGGCCAGTTGCTCGCCACACCCACCGGCCGGATGCCGTTGATGGTTCATGGCGCGACGCTTGCGGACGCCGAACGCGCGGTCGCCGTCACCGGCATGCAGCCGGTCACCACCTTCCGCAAGATCGGGGTGGTAGCCGCGTGGGCGACCGCGTCACAAGTGCAGGCGGCGCGCAGCCAACCCGGTGTCACCTACATCGAGGGCGACCAGCCCATTGCACGACACGCCGATGCGCCTCAGGTGGCGACCCGAGGGCTGGAGGCCCGGCAGACCTTGGTCGGTGCGAACGGCTCCTCGCTGGACGGAAACGGTGTCAGCGTGGCCGTGATCGATTCCGGTATCGACCCCACCCACCCCGCATTTGCCGGGGGCAAGGTCGTGCGGAATCTGAAGAGCGTGTGCCTGGATGAAGCCAGCACCGACACCAACTGCATCGTGTCGCTGCCCACCGCTGTCGACACCGACACGCTGTCCCTCGGGGGCCACGGCACGCATGTCGCAAGCATCGCGGCAGGTCGCAGTGTCACCCTCAGTGATGGGAACACGGTGTCCGGAGCCGCGCCCGAAGCCAAGATCGTCTCCTTGTCCACCGGCGCGGCCGTGGCGGTTATCAGTGCGGACACGGCGCTGAACTGGGTGCTGGAAAATCACGCCGCGCCGTGTGGAGCGGGAGTGTCTGCTGTGCAATGCCCGTCGATCAAAGTAGTAAACAATTCCTACGGCCCGCCGGGCGGGGGCGAGTTCGACGCGAATTCGGCCACCGTGAAGCTGCAGCGCCAGCTTGCGTCGGAGGGTGTGGTCACCGTCTGGGCCGCGGGCAATGATGGCGGTGACGGCTCGAAGAGCCTCACCAATCCAGCCGCTCAGGACCCCACCGGTGGGATCATCTCAGTGGCCGCCTACAACGACGAGGGCACCGGAACCCGCAGCGGTCCGGTAGCTGTGTTCTCCTCCCGCGGCGCCAAGGACGATCCCTCGACCTGGCCGGATATCTCGGCGCCAGGTGAGAACATCGTCGGTGCTTGTCGCGCCTACCAGCCGATCTGCTCCACTGGGCTCAAGCCCCAGAACGGCCCTGGACTCCTCGACGTGGGCAGTTACAACACGCTCAGCGGTACGTCGATGGCGGCGCCGCAGATCACGGGAATCGTGGCGTTGCTGTTCCAGATCAACCCGACTGCGACACCAGCTGAGATCGAGGCTGCGTTGAAGTCAACCGCTTTCCGTTATTCCGACGGTGCGCCCTATCAGAACGTGGGTGGGTACTCCACATCCTTCGACAAGGGCACTGGGTTGGTCGACGTGGTGGCTGCAGCGCAAACATTGGGGGCACATATGTCTTAAGCTCACGACACACACCCCGGCTGCTGGCGTGCCAGCGGCCGTAAGGGCACAATGTGTGACGGTGTACTGGTTGATCACGAGGACGTAGGGGAAGACGCTTCTCGTCGATCAGCGGAGGTCACCAGATGAGCACCAGTGGGACTATCTACGTCCACTCGTCGCCGTCAGCGGTATGTCCGCACGTCGAGTGGGCGGTAGCGGGCGTCCTGCAGGCCAGGGTGGACCTGCGGTGGACTGCTCAGGCAGCCGCGCCTGGACAGCTGCGCGCCGAATGCGACTGGTCCGGGCAACCGGGTGTCGCAGCGGCCGTGGTCAATGCGCTGCGGGCGTGGCCGATGCTGCGCTTCGAAGTGACCGAGCAACCCAGCCCCGGGTTGGATGGAGAGCGGTTCTGCTTCGTACCCGGGCTCGGTTTGTGGCGCGCCCGCACCAGCGCCAACGGTGACATCGTGGTCGGCGAGGATCAGTTGCGGACACTGGCCGCCAATGCCCGCAGTGGAGAGACCTTCGCCCACTTGCTCGACCAGCTGCTCGGTGCAGCTTGGGACGAGGCACTGGAGCCGTTCCGCCGCGCTGCCGACGGTGCTCCGGTGACCTGGCTGCACCGTGTGGGCTGAGCAGGGGCGTAGCCTGCGCCGGTGCAACGTGTCGCGCGACGCCGGTGGGTTCTGTTTGCGGTGACCGTGGCGGTGCTCGCTGCCGCAGTGGGCGTCGGGGTACTGGTGCGCGAGCTGGAGGCCACTGCTAGCGCAGAGGCCGCTGCGTTGATCACCGACAACACCCCGCCGCGCCCGCCCGCGCCGGGGCCAACCACCGTTACGTTAGTCGAGGACGTCGTGGTGCATCCGGACGCTGACCGGGTACGCCGGGTGCTGCAGAAGTACTTCGACGCGATCAATGCAGGCGACTACAAGCTGTGGCGCAACACCGTCACCCCGCAGCACGCCCGTGACACCGGGGAAGCCGCCTGGCGTGACCAGTACCGATCCACCCTCGACGGCAGCATCGTGCTGCACCGGTTGGAACCTCGAGCCGGTGGCGGGCTGGTCGCGCTGCTGTCGTTCACCAGCCTGCAGGACCCTGCCGACGCGCCGCCCGAGCTGCCGGTGAGGTGCCTGCGGTGGTGGGTGTCCTACCCACTGATCGGCGAAGCCCAGGAACTACGACTGAGCCCGGATCCACCCAGCGCAAGCCTGCGGGTGGCGTGCTGAGGTTGGTTGATGGCTACAGCGGGATGTTGCCGTGCGCGCCGCGGCCCTCCGGCGCCGCCGCCAACGCTTCCGCCAGGCGCCGCCGGGTCTGCGCCGGCTTGACCACCTCATCCACCACCCCGATCGCCACCGCGCGATCGACCCCCCCGGCGATCCGCTCATGGTGCTCGGCGAGTTTGGCATGCAACGCCTCCCGCTCCTCCTGTGCCGCCGCGGCCAGCGCTTTGCGATGGAGGATGCCCACTGCGGCCTTGGCGCCCATCACAGCGACCTCGGCGTCGGGCCAGGCGAAGACCTGAGTGGCTCCCAGCGACCGGGAGTTCATCGCGATGTAGGCGCCACCGAAGGCTTTCCGGGTGACCAGGGTGACCCGGGGGACGATTGCCTCGGCGAAGGCGTGCAGCAGCTTGGCACCGCGACGCACCAC
>JALZCO010000167.1 GCA_030863015.1 Actinomycetota bacterium | reverse complement strand
GCGCCCGAGCACCCGCGGCTGGCCTATGCCGGGGTGTGACGAAACAGTGCGGAAACATTGCGTTCACGCAAAGCGCTCAAGATGTCAACCATGACCAGAAGACATTAGACGGCTGGTGAGCTGCTCTGTTATTCCGGGCGGTTCACCAGCCCGCTGCATGTCAGGAAGGACCCACGTGATGCGCACTCTCGTCGTGGCAGGCCATGGCATGGTCGGGCACCGCATGGTGGAGGCCTTGATCGGGCGCGACGTTGCGCGGCAGTGGCGCATCATGATACTTGCCGAGGAGTGCCGACCCGCCTACGACCGGGTCGCCCTGTCATCGTATGTGGACTCATGGGACGTTCAGACACTGGCGCTGCCCGCCGTCGAGGACGACCGGGTGGAGTTGCGGCTAGGTGACCCGTGCGTGGCGATCGACCGGCGTAAGCGCAGCGTCCGCACCGCATCCGGGCACCCGGTCGGCTACGACGCGCTGGTGCTGGCCACCGGGTCGGCACCGTTCGTGCCCCCGGTCCCCGGCCATGACCTACCCGGTTGTTACGTCTACCGAACCCCTGAGGACCTTGACGCCATCCGGGTGGCAGCGCAGCGCGCTATGCGCACTACAGCGGCGGGTCGGCGCTCCGGGGTGGTGGTAGGTGGCGGGCTGCTGGGGTTGGAGGCCGCCCATGCGCTGCGTCAGCTCGGTCTGTCCCCGCATGTGGTCGAAATCGCCCCCCGGCTGATGCCGATGCAGGTGGACGAGGGCGGGGGGGCGCTGCTGCGCCGATTCATCGAAAACCTCGGGGTGCGGGTGCACTGCGGTAACGCCACCCAAGCCATCGAAGCTGATCGGGGACGGCTGCTGGTCCGGCTCGCCGATGGCACCGAGCTCGACACCGATGTCGTGGTGTTCTCCGCCGGGGTGCGACCGCGCGACGCGCTGGCCCGCGACGCCGGGCTGCCGGTCGGTGAGCGAGGTGGGGTGCTGGTTGACAACCGCTGCCGCACCTACGACGAGCACATCTGGGCGATCGGCGAGTGCGCGGCGGTTGAGGGTCGCTGTTACGGGCTGGTCGCCCCTGGTTACGCGATGGCCGAGGTGGTGGCCGACCGCCTGCTCGGCGGCACCGCCACCTTCCCCGGCGCCGACATGTCGACCAAGCTCAAGCTGCTCGGGGTCGATGTGGCCAGCTTCGGCGATGCCCACGGAAAGAGCGAGGGCGCGCTGGAGGTGGTGCACAACGACCCCATCGCCGGCCGGTACGCCAAGCTGGTCGTCTCCGACGACGCCCGGACGCTGCTCGGGGGGGTGCTGGTGGGTGACGCCGAGGCCTACGGCACGCTGCGCGCGTTGGTCGGAGCCCAGCTGCCGACCGATCCCGGCGCCTTGATCTCCCCCTCCGGTGCTGAGTTGGACGCCGGTGCGCTGCCGGCGGGCGCTCAGGTGTGCTCCTGCCACGCCGTCACCGTCGAGGCGATCGGCGAGGCGGTAACCGCGCAGGGCTGCACGACCGTGCCTGCTCTCAAGGAGTGCACCAAGGCCGGCACCGGCTGCGGGTCCTGCGTGCCGACGTTGAAGAAGCTGCTTGCCGCCAACGGCGTCGAGCAATCCAAGGCGCTGTGCGAGCACTTCCCGCACAGCCGCGCGGAGCTGTTCGAAATCGTTGCCGCCACCAGGATCCAAACCTTCTCCGAACTCGTCGGCAAACACGGCAGGGGTCGCGGCTGTGACATCTGCAAGCCCGCGGTGGCATCGATCCTCGCCTCGCTGAGCGGGCTGCTGGCACCCGGCAACCACATCCTGGACGGTGAGCAGGCCACTTTGCAGGACACCAATGACCACTTCCTGGCCAACCTGCAGCGAAACGGCACCTACTCGGTGATCCCCCGGATTGCCGGCGGGGAGATCACTCCGGAGAAGCTCATCGTCATCGGTGAGGTGGCCCGCGACTTCGGGCTCTACACCAAGATCACCGGTGGGCAGCGGATCGATATGTTCGGCGCCCGGGTCGAGCAGCTGCCGGCGATCTGGCGCCGGTTGGTCGACGCCGGATTCGAGTCCGGGCACGCCTACGGCAAGGCACTGCGCACGGTGAAGTCCTGCGTGGGCACTGACTGGTGCCGCTACGGGGTGCAGGACTCGGTGGGCATGGCCATCTCGCTGGAGCTGCGTTACCGCGGGTTGCGCGCGCCACACAAGATCAAGTCAGCGGTCTCCGGATGCGCCAGGGAATGCGCCGAGGCCCGCAGCAAGGACTTCGGGGTGATCGCCACCGAGACGGGGTGGAACCTCTATGTGTGCGGCAACGGCGGCTTCCGGCCACGGCACGCCGATCTCCTGGTGTCCGACGTGGACACCGAGACGCTGGTGCGCACCATCGACCGGTTCCTGATGTTCTACGTCCGCACCGCCGACCGGCTGCAGCGCACCGCGCCGTGGCTGGAGGAGATGGAAGGCGGGCTGGACCATTTGCGAGACGTGATCGTGCACGACTCGCTCGGGATCTGCGCCGAGCTCGACGCGGCGATGGAGGCGCACGTGGCGGGCTACTCCGACGAGTGGCGCGGCGTGCTCGAAGATCCCGACAAGCTGGCCCGGTTCACCTCGTTCGTCAACGCGCCGGGAGTGCCCGACCCGACGATCGAGTTCGTCCAGGAGCGTGGCCAGCCAACGCCGGCCCATCGCCGGCCCGGTCAACCGGTCATGATCGCCGGCCCGAAGCTGGCGGTGGTGCGATGACCGCCGACGTGATCAGTCCCGTGGAGGCGGCGACGTGACCGCCCAGCTGCGGGCGCGCTGGACCCCGGTGTGCCGTTACGACGACATCATCCCGGAACGCGGGGTGGCGGCGTTGGTCGGCGGGGCCGTGGTGGCGGTATTCCGCACCCACGACGGCGCGCTGCACGCACTATCGAACCTGGACCCTTTCAGCAGCGCATCGGTGCTCTCCCGGGGGATTGTCGGAGATCGGGGGGGCCAGGCGACGGTGGCCTCGCCGATCTACAAACAGGTGTTCGAGCTGGCCACCGGGCTATGCCTGGACGACCAGAACGTCTCAGTGCCGACGTATCCGGTGCGGGTGGTGGACGGGATCGTAGAGGTCGGTCCCCCATGACCCCGTCTCCGCGTGTCCCCGCCTCATGCACGGTGTGTCGCGCGTTGGTGCACCGTGTGTGCGGCGCCGCTGTACGGCCCGCCGAAGCACTTTTCACCGCTGAGCCGGCATCGACAGAGTGCACGAGAGTGCCGATATGACCGCACCATCACCGAGGCCGCGACCCGAACCACTACCGCTGGCGGGATTCACCGTCGGTGTCACTGCTGCGCGGAGAGCAGCTGAGCTGGGCGCTTCGCTGGAGCGCAAGGGCGCTGAGGTGGTGCACGCCCCGGCGATCCGGATCGTTCCGCTGGCCGATGACACCGAACTACACATCGCCACCCAACAGCTGATCAACAATCCTCCTGACGTCGTTGTGGTGACCACCGGTATCGGATTTCGCGGTTGGGTGGAGGCCGCCGACGGATGGGGGCTGGGCGAGACGCTGATCGCCGCGCTGGGCCGTGCCACCTTGCTGTCCCGGGGGCCCAAATCACGCGGCGCGGTTCGGGCGGCCGGCTTGACCGACGCCTGGTCGCCCCCTTCGGAGTCCTCGGCAGAGGTTTTGGAGCACCTGTTGGCCAGGGACCTGGACGGGGTGCGGGTAGCGGTGCAACTGCACGGCGAGCCGCTGCCGGACTTCATCGACGCACTGGGTTGCGCGGGCGCGCAAGTGGTGCAGGTGCCGGTCTACCGGTGGGTGGCCCCTGATGACCTCGGTCCGCTGGATCGCCTGCTTGCGGCAACTCTGGACGGCGCTGTCGATGCGGTCAGTTTCACCAGCGCTCCTGCCGCAGCCAGCCTGCTCAGCCGGGCCGACAAGCTAGGTGTGCTGGACCTGCTGTTGTGCCGCCTGCGTCGGGAGGTGCTCGCCGCCTGCGTCGGGCCGGTCACCGCCGGACCGCTGGCGGCTCACGACGTGCCCACTGTGCAACCGGAGCGATCCCGGATCGGCGCGCTGGTGCGCACGCTGGCCGAGACGCTGCCTGCTCGGGCGCCACGCTGGCCGGTAGCCGGTCATCTGCTGGAGTTGCGTGGCCACGCGGCGGTCGTCGACGGGGTGCTGCGCACCGTGCCGCCGACCCCGATGGCGCTACTGCGGCTACTGGCGGCCCGCCCCGGGCGGGTGGTACGGCGCGCCGACCTGCTCGCCGTGATGCCTGCGGCGGGTGGCGACGAGCATGCTGTGGAGACTGCGGTGGCCCGCCTGCGTACCGCTCTCGGTGCTCCACGGCTGGTGCAGACCGTAGTCAAGCGAGGCTACCGGCTGGCCCTGGAACCCGGGGACTGCGGGTGAGGGCGTGGCCGTGACCGTCGTCGTGGCTACGCATGGCACTCGCGATCCTGCCGGGGTCGCTGTGGCGCAGCAGCTGGGGGAGGCGCTGCGCGCCCGGCTGCCCGGTAGGCCAGTGCTGCTTTGCTTTGTCGACGTGCTCGGCCCAGGAGTGCGCGAGGTGATCATGGATGCACCGGGACCGGTCACCGTCATCCCGGCCTTTCTGACAAGCGGTTACCACGTGGGGACTGACGTACCACGGGAAGTGGCCGCCACCGGCCGCGGGGACGTGACGGTGACCGCGCCACTAGGGCCACACCGGCTACTGGTGGGCGCGATGGCAGACAGGTTGCGCGCGGCAGGCTGGTGCCGCGGCGACGCGGTGGTGTTGGCGGCCGCGGGTTCGTCCGACCGGCGTGCAGTGGCCGACGTGCGCGCCGTGGCGGTTGCCCTGTCCAGGGAGGTCGACCGTCGAGTTCGGGTCGGATTCATCGCCACCGGAACGCCGGAGGTAGCGCCCCTGGTCGCAGGGCTGCGAGCGGCCGGTGAACCCCGGGTGGCGGTGGCCTCGTGGCTGCTGTCCCCGGGACTGTTCCACTGCAGGCTCGCCGAGGCCGGGGCAGACGTGGTGGCCGCCCCGTTAGGCGTGCATCCAAGGGTGATCAACCGGCTGGCCCAGCTCGCGGGAACAGCTGCCGTGCTGCGCAGTGCATGACTGCGGCGGACGCCGCGGCCGGCAGTTGCCGCTGCTTCCAAGTCTGCACGTAGGCCGCCGACTTGACCTCCAGAGTCGGTTCGTGCCGGGAGCAGGGTCCGCCCGCCAACTTCCAAGATGGATAGGACTGACATGCGCAGTGGGGGCTTCGGCGGCTCGGGACATCCGCAGAACTCGGTGGTGCGCGATGGCCACCGGCCCTATACCGTCGCTCGCTGCACTACTTTTCGACGGCCTGTAAAACGATAGACGAATCGGATCAGGTCATAACTCCAGCCGGACCGCGAGCGGCCACTACGACTGCTCAGCTGAAACACCACGGCGGTGTACTGACACGGCATAGGAGCCAGCATCGGTGAATGGCTGTCGATCCCACGTGGCATACCGCGCCTCGAGGGCAAGACCGGCGCTCTTGCACCACGCGTCGTAGTCCGCCATGGACGGCCAGCCCTCTTGCAGCTGAAATCCGGCGATGAGCCGCCCGCTCGGCGTCAGGTGTCGCGCACACGAAGCAACCGCTGCCGGGCGCCGGTTGGCAGCCACGAATGGAATGACGTTGCCGGCGAGCACGACGGCGTCGAACCGATTTGCCAGATCGAACTCACTGAGATCAGCGCGTACCCAGGTCAATCCGGGCGCTTTGGCACGCGCCACATCGATCATGTCCTGATCAAGGTCGATACCGACCACGTCCAGTCCGCGGCGAGCCAGCTCGATGGCTACCCGACCAGTGCCACACCCTGCGTCCAACACAGAGCGAGGACCGTAAGAGAACACGAAATCCGCTTCGCCATGAGGGTTGGCGCCTGCGGCCTCCATGCGCCGCCAGCGCTCGTCGTAGTCCGTGGGACTGAGCTGCTGACGCCAGTGGTCCCAGTCGGACGGCGACCCGGGCACTCGTCGACCCCCGTTGCACTCGACGTCTCTACGGCGTGTCTCCTTCGTTGAGCGGTAAGTTACGGTGCTCTCGCCGCTGCCGCACTTCCACGTGCATCTCCACCGGAGTTCTCTCCAGTACGGCATCAACGAGTGTCGCCAGGAATCGTGCCGCATTCACATCATCTGGCACGGCGTCATGGCATAGGCGGACGCCAGCCGCGGGGTTGACGTCGCTCCACTCCGCAACGAGCAGACAGGTTCCATCGTAGACGTCAGCCTCCGCCCTGAGCTTGCGGAGCATGTCTATCGCACGCTCTACTGTGCCGGGCTCCCGCAACGCGGTCGAACGCAGGATGAACAGGAAGCCCATGGCCGCAAGTGGGTAGCGACCCCTGAGGTTTTTGGCGTCCCCGTATGCCTCTTCAAATCGGTTAGCGAGGTTCTTGCGGAATGATGCCACCATCGTCTTCGTCGACACAAGCAATTCCACCCCACGCGACCACTGCGCAATCAAGACATCGACCTGTTTGACGTACGCTCGCCCAAGAATGCGGGCGTCCGATGGGGCAACTGCCCGATTGCGCGCGAGACTGGCCTCCGCTGTGCTCCGAATGGCTGCAGGCAATGACTTGATGAATAGATCAACATCTCGCGGCAAGATCCTCGGTGCGGTGAGCCGCGGCCAGACTTCGTCTGCTCCAAAGCCGGCGCGCCGAAGCTCCTGTGACACCCAGGCATCGGTCGCCTTGGCGAGCCGGCCCGACTGTGAGCCGGCGCCTTCCCCGACGGGAACACCGAGCATGGCTTCCAGCAGCGTGTAGTCCGGAAGGTACTGGATGCCACCTGGCGAAATGACCACCCACGGATTCATTTCTGGGCGTTCCGCGACGAGTGGTTCGAGTAGCGCGTACAGGTCTGAGGGTTCGTTGTGTCCCGGCATCAGGAGGGCATTCCCAATAAACGTGTGCTGATATCAGCTGCGGGAAAGGCCACGGCCAGCGCCTCCTCGGGCCGCGCGGCGAGCAGCCAGCTCGGCGTGAGCGTCCCGCAGCGAATTCAACTCCGAGCGAGCGATGCCGAGTTGACCCACGAGAAGGACGTCGTCGAGGAGCTTGACTGCCTCAGCCAGCCCTCCGGGTCTGCCCAAAAGAGCCGCAACGCGCGGGCGTATCGCGGCCAACACCGTCTGCGCCTGCTGCAGCACACCCGGCTCAGGAACCGGCAGCCGGTCAGCCTCCTTCGGCTCCAGCTTCAGCATGCCGCCACCGTAGGCGCGGCCAACCGTCTCGGCGCCCAGCAACGTCATCGACGTCAGTGTCCCTAGGGGGAGTAAGCCGATTCCCAATCTTCGCAGCTCGGGGTGCAGGTACACGCCATGCACGGAGTTGAGGTGATGGGTTCGAGCATGGTTGGCGCACAGTCGGGGACTGTCCGCGTTCATGT
>JALZCO010000152.1 GCA_030863015.1 Actinomycetota bacterium | reverse complement strand
GCCAAGGAGAAACGGTGCCCGCCGCCGCGCTGTTCATCTTCATCGGTGCCGCCCCTCGCACGGAGTGGCTCGGCGAGGCCGTGCGTCGTGATTCCCGGGGTTTCGTGCTGACCGGTCCTGATCTGCTCGTCGACGGACGCCGCCCTCCAGGGTGGCCAGTCGAGCGCGACCCCTACTACCTGGAGTCAAGCCTGCCCGGGGTGTTGGTGGCCGGAGACGCTCGGGCGGAGTCGGTGAAGCGGGTCGCCTCCGCGGTGGGGGAGGGCGCAATGGCCGTCACCTTGGTGCATCGTTACCTGGAGGACCGATGACCACACCCGAGCGCGTCAGCCCGACAACGTTGCGCACGCTGTTCCTGTTCGAGGATCTCCACGACGACCAGCTTGAGTGGGTGGCCGAGCACGGCCATGTCGAGCGTTACGGCATGGGCACGGAGATCGCCACCGAGGGGGAGCCCGCGAAGTGGTTCTACATCTTGCTGTCCGGGGCAATCACGCTGTCCCGGCTGGTCCGAGGCGATGATGTCGAGATCACCCGCAGTGATCAGCCAGGCGTGTACGCCGGAGCGACCCAGTTCTACCTCGGCGATCAGGTGCCCCAGGTCTACACGATCTCCGTACGCACCACCGCGGACAGCACTGTGCTGGCGCTGCCGGCTGCTGACTTCGCCGTGGTGTTCCGCCAGTGGTACCCCATGGCTACGCACCTGCTGCAGGGGATGTTCGTCGGGCTCCGCAACGCTGAGGAGCTCGTCGGGCAGCGTGAGCGGCTCCTTGCACTCGGCAAACTGACTGCAGGTCTGACACACGAATTGAACAACCCAGCGGCGGCTGCGGGACGGGCGACCGTGGCGCTGCGGGAACGGGTCGCCGGGATGCGGCACAAACTCGCTGTGCTCGCCGGTTCTGAGCTCGGCGCCGACGAGCTCAAGCATCTGACGGCCATCCAGGAAAAGATCGTAAAGCGGATGCCCAGCGTGCCGGAACTGTCCCCGCTGCAGGCCAGCGACCGCGAGGACGAGCTAGCAGACTGGCTCGACGACAACGGCGCCACCTCCGGGTGGGAGATCGCGCCGACGCTGGTCGCCGGCGGTGTCGGCATCGACGACCTGCAGCGCGTCGCGGACGCACTGGACGTCAGCTACCTCGACGGTGCCGTCCGGTGGCTGGCTTACACGGTCGAGACCGAGACGCTGCTGGGCGAGATCGAGAACGCCACCGGCCGCATCTCCGCTTTGGTCGGCGCCGCCAAGCAGTACTCCCAGATGGACCGCTCGTCACACCAGTCCATCGACGTTCATGACGGTCTCAACTCGACTCTCATCATGCTGAGCCGAAAGATCGGTGACCAGGTCACGGTCGTGAAGGACTACGACTCCAGCCTGCCGAAGGTGCCCGCCTTCGCCGCCGAACTCAATCAGGTGTGGACCAACCTCATCGACAACGCCGTCGACGCCATGCACCGCAGCGGAACCCTCACCTTGCACACGGCCCGTGACGGGGAGCAACTGCTCGTCGAGATCGGTGATACCGGCCCGGGGGTTCCGGACGACATGCACCAGCAGATCTTCGAACCCTTCTTCACCACCAAACCCGTCGGGGAAGGCACCGGCCTCGGGCTGGACGTGTCCTGGCGCATCGTGGTCAACCGGCACGGCGGCAGCATGCGGGTGATCTCCGAACCAGGTAACACCCGGTTCCAAGTGCGCCTGCCGCTCACGGAGCCAGCGCGTCGCAGAGCGGGAACAGCCTCGTGATTTCCTTCCGCGGAGCGCGACAACAGCCGTCGAGGTCTCGGCGGTCCTCTCCGGCGGCGAAGGCCAGCCCAGCCCGCAGCGGCCCGTCCTGCCGACTATTGTGAGGTCCCGGCGGAGGGGCTCGCCGCATAACCGCGACAGCGACGGTGTTCCTGTCGCCAACGGTCCCTACCTGGATGATTCGACCACAGGTAGGAGAAGCGTGTGCGCAACGAGCGCCGGGCCTCCCGTTGCGGCCAGGCGCCGGTCCTTGCTGTCGTCGCCCTCGGCGGGGCGTTGGGGGCGTCTGCCCGGTACGGCGTCTCGGTGTGGCTCCCGTCGCCGGCCGGCACGTTTCCGTGGTCGACCTTCACGATCAATGTGAGCGGGTGCCTACTCATCGGGGTGCTGATGGTGCTGATCAGTGAAGTGTGGTCCGCGCACCGGCTGCTGCGTCCGTTGCTGGACCCCGGTGTTCTCGGCGGTTACACCACCTTCTCCACCTACACCGTTGATGCCCCCGTGCTGTTTGACGGCGGGCACACTGGGTTCGGGCTGATCTACCTCGGGGTGACCTTGGTATGCGCACTAGTGGCGGTGTGGGTCGGGGCGTTGCTCACCCGTTGGGCCACGGTGCGGTGACTGTCCTCCTGGTTGCTGTCGGGGCCGCGGTCGGTGCACCGCTGCGCTACCTCACCGACCGGACCGTGCAGAGCCGCCACGATTCCCTGTTTCCCTGGGGCACCTTCATCGTCAATGCGGATCGCTGCTCCTCGGTGTGCTTGCCGGCGGTGCTGCAGCAGGCGCAGTACCCGGCAGCGCCATTGCGGCGCTTGGCACCGGCCTGTGCGGGGCGTTGACCACCTACAGCACTTCGGTCACGAAACCCTGCGCCTGGCCGAGGACGGCGCCTGCCGCTACGCAGCGTTCAATGCCGTTGGCAGCGTGCTGGCCGGACTCGGGGCAGCCTCCCTCGGTTGGGTGCTCGCTGCCGCGATCTAGGTTTGACTACGAGTTGGCTGCCTGCTCGCGGAACTCCCGCACCGCGTCGGCGATCGCATCCACCTCCAGCACGTCGACCATCAACCCGACCTGCTCCTCCCACACCTCGGCGGGAACGGCGTCGCGCACCTCGTCTTCGAGGATGTGGTACACGGGGAGGCCCAACTGGGCCCCGGCCAACGGTCCTGCCCAGCTCGGATCACCGAGCACCACCGTCTCGGCGGCGATCCCGGCGCTCTCCGCGTCCGGCGCGCCGAGCAGCACCAGCAGCGTATCCACGCCGTGCTGGTCAACCAGACGCTTGATCGTCTCCTGGGTGGACAGGTCCATGGCCCCGGCGGCCGTTCAAACGAAGCATTCGGTGGCGACATAGGCCACCGGTGCACCCGCCGCCTTGGCACAGGCCGCAATCGCCGTCCCCGAAATCCCGTCGCGTTCCCCGATCGCGATGACCTGCTTGCCGTCGAACATTCATGCCTCCTTTGCGGTTGACTCGGCTAATGCGCTGGCCAACCACTCATCCAACTGCTCTACGGTGAGGTTGGGCTCGGAAATCCGGGCCACCTCCTCACCATCGCGGAGCAGCAGGATGGTGGGAAGTCCACGCACTTGTAGTGACATGCACAGCCGCCGCGCCTTGCTGGCATCCACCTTGACCACGGTCAAGTCTGGGTTCTCATCCGCGATGCTCTCCATGTGCGGCCCCAGCACCACGCACGGGCGGCAGCTTTCGGCCCACACGTCTACGAGCACCAAGCCTGACTCGACGAGCTCGTCGAAGTTCTCTTTGGTCGCATCCACCACAGCCATGTGTCAGCCTCCGTTGCGTTCCAGCAGCACGCTCATTCCGTCGGACCGTTGGCTCATTCGCCCGAGGAACAGGCTGCCTTTCGCGAGCAGCAACACCCGTCCGGCCGATCCGGTCGTCAGCCGACTCAGCGCATGGGGCAGGTAACACACCGCTGACGCAATATGCCCCTGGGTGGGTGCGTAACCGGGCATGCCACGCTCTGCGACAAATGGTTCAATGCCGTCGCGGGCGATTTCCTTGCGTCGGGCGGCCAGCGCTGCGATCGTGCGGTAGTTGCGCGCCGCGACGTCTCCAGAACCCTGCGGCTCGGTGATCTCTGGATTGTGCAGCTCAGTGGCGTAGTCGTCGACCTCCAGCATGCGCGCACCCATCGCCTCCAGCGGCTGCACCGCCAAGTCGTGCAGGATCTGCGCAACGCCGCCGCCCGAGGACACCCGGTGGCGTCCCACGGCGTCGAGCCTGATCCGGGGTGAGACGCCGTCGTCGGCGGTCACCAGCATCGCGGTGCCCCCGATCACGTCTTCCAGCACGGGCAGACCGTGGTGCAGGTGTCCCTCGAACTTCATTCCCAGCTTGGGTAGCGAGCCTCCGGCGACGACCGCGACCTGCTCGAACACGCCCGCCACCACGAGACTGGCAGCGATCACCAGTGCGGGGATCGGTGCCGCGCAGAAGTTCTTGACGTCCGCGCCCGACGACTCGGCCAACCCAGCGACCGAGGCGATCGTCTTACCCATGTTGCCACCGCCGCGCTGGTAACGGTCGCCGACGGCTTCCTCGGAGCAGGAGATCGTGTAGTTC
>JALZCO010000128.1 GCA_030863015.1 Actinomycetota bacterium | reverse complement strand
CGTCGGTAAAGGACCTGCTCCCGCTGCTGGAGAAGGTCATGCAGTCCAACCGGCCACTGGCGATCATCGCTGAGGATGTCGAGGGTGAGGCGCTGGCCACCCTGGTGGTCAACAAGATCCGCGGCATCTTCAAGTCGGTCGCGGTCAAGGCGCCCGGCTTCGGCGATCGCCGCAAGGCGATGCTGGCCGACATGGCCATCCTCACTGGTGGCGAGGTCATCAGCGAGGAGGTCGGTCTCAAGTTGGAGAACGCCGACCTGTCGCTGCTGGGCCGCGCCCGCAAGGTCGTCGTTACCAAGGACGAGACCACCATCGTGGAGGGTTCCGGCGACCCGGAGCAGATCCAGGGCCGGGTCAACCAGATCCGCATGGAGATCGAGAACTCGGACTCCGACTACGACCGGGAGAAGCTGCAGGAGCGGTTGGCCAAGCTGGCCGGTGGCGTTGCGGTGATCAAGGCCGGAGCGGCGACCGAGGTGGAGCTCAAGGAGCGCAAGCACCGCATCGAGGACGCGGTGCGCAACGCCAAGGCTGCCGTTGAGGAGGGCATTGTCCCCGGCGGTGGCGTCTCGCTGATGCAGGCGAGTGCGGTCGCGTTCGAGAAGCTCGACGTGACCGGTGACGAGGCGACCGGCGCCAACATCGTCAAGGTGGCGCTGGAGGCTCCGTTGAAGCAGATCGCTATCAACGCCGGTCTCGAGGGTGGCGTGGTGGCCGAGAAGGTGCGCGGCCTGCCGGCCGGGCACGGCCTCAACGCGGCCACCGGTGAGTACGAGGACCTGATCAAGGCCGGCATCATCGACCCGGCCAAGGTCACCCGCTCGGCGCTGCAGAACGCGGCGTCGATCGCGGCACTGTTCCTCACCACCGAAGCTGTGATCGTTGACAAGCCGGAGAAGAACCCGGCACCGGCGGGCGCCGGCATGCCCGACGGCGGCGGCATGGACTTCTGATCCGCTAGCTGGCACCTCACAGGGGCCGCTCCTTTCACCAGGAGCGGCCCCTGTGCTTGCGCTGCGGGGCACTTCATGAAGCATGACTGAAGTGCGACAAGCATCCATGTTGCCGTCCTCGCGCGACGTGGTCAGGCGTGCTTGGTGGCGGCGATGTTGCCCAACCCGAGTAGCTGCACCGAGCGCTCGCGCATCTCCACCTTGCGGACCTTGCCGGTGACGGTCATCGGGAACTCGTGCACCACATGCACGTACCGTGGGATCTTGTACTGCGCGAGCTTGCCGGTGGCGTAGTCCCGCAGCGCATCGGCGGTCAGCTCGGGTGCGCCTGGCCGCAACCGCACCCAGGCGCACAGCTCTTCGCCGTAGCGCTCGTCCGGTACGCCGATCACCTGCGCGTCCAGGATGTCCGGGTGGGTGTAGAGGAACTCCTCGATCTCCCGTGGATAGACGTTCTCACCGCCACGGATGACCATGTCTTTGATCCGTCCGGTGATGTTGAGATAGCCCTCGGGATCCATCACTGCGACATCCCCGGTATGCATCCAGCGGGCCTGGTCGATCACCTCGGCGGTCGGGTCCGGCTGTCCCCAGTAGCCGAGCATGACCGAGTACCCGCGGGTGCACAGTTCACCCGGAGTGCCACGCGGCACCGTCAGGCCGGTGTCCGGATCGATGATCTTCACCTCTAGGTGCGGGTGCACCCGGCCGACCGTGGACACCCGCCGGTCCAGCGTGTCATTGGCCCGGGTCTGGGTGGACACCGGAGACGTCTCGGTCATGCCGTAGCAGATGGTCACCTCGGTCATGCCCATCCGCTCGACGACCTGCTTCATCACCTCCACCGGGCACGGTGAGCCGGCCATGATCCCGGTACGCAGTGATGACAGGTCATGGGACTCAAAACCGGTGTCGGCCAACATGGCGATGAACATTGTGGGTACCCCGTACAGGGAGGTGCATCGTTCCTGCGCGACGGCTGACAGGGTGGCCGCCGGCTCGAACGAGGGCGCTGGATACACCAGGCAGGCGCCGTGTGAGCTGGCAGCCAGATTGCCCATGACCATTCCGAAACAGTGGTAGAGCGGCACTGGCACGCAGACTCGATCCGCCTCGGTGTAGCCGCACAGCTCACCGACGAAGTAGCCGTTGTTGAGGATGTTGTGGTGTGACAGCGTGGCGCCCTTGGGGAAGCCGGTGGTGCCCGAGGTGTACTGAATATTGATCGGGTCGTCCGGGGACAGTTGCGCCTGCTGGTTGGCGAGCAGCGACGCATCACCGTCGCGCACCGGCAGCGCATCCCACTGCGCGGAACCGATCAGCACCACCCGTTGCAGGGCGGCACAGCCGTGTCCCACCTGCGAGATCATCGCGGCGTAGTCGGAATCCTTGAACGACTGCGCAGCGACCAGCAGCCCGATCCCGGCCTGGTTGAGCACGTATTCCAGTTCGCTCGTCTGGTACGCGGGGTTGATGGTGACCAGGATCGCGCCGATCTTCGCGGTGGCGTACTGAGTGATCAGCCACTCCGGGCAGTTCGGTGCCCAGATGCCGACCCGATCTCCCTTGCCGATCCCGACGGCCAGCAGCCCCTGCGCCAGCGCGTCGACCTCCAAGCGCAACTGCGAGTAGGTCCAACGGCGGCCGCTGGGCCGGTCCACCAGCGCTTCCCGGTCGCCGTGCCGGGCAACCGTGCGGTCGAAGTTGTCGCCGATGGTGTCACCCAGCAGCGGAAGCTCCGAGACACCCGAAACATATGACGGCAACGCAGGCGCAGCGATCATGACAATCTCCTCCCGAGAACACTGGCTTCCTCGATATCACCATCCACGGCCGTCGGGCCCACATACATGGCGGGAGAGGACGGGATCCGCATGCTCGTCGACCGCTAGCCATCAAGGACCTCGAGGGCTGCAACGTCGAGGACTACCGCGAAGCTCACGCCTGCTTGTCCCGTCGACATCATGGCCATGATGACGGTGTGGCACCGCCCGACCCTGATTCCGGATCGCAGCTGCCCCGCCGGTTGGGCCTGGCCGATGCCGTGGTGCTCGGGCTGGGTTCGATGCTCGGTGCCGGGGTGTTCGCGGCGTTCGCGCCGGCCGCAGCGGCCGCCGGCGCCGGGCTACTGATCGCGCTGCTCGTTGCCGCGGTCGTGGCCTACTGCAATGCCACCTGCTCGGCCCAGCTCGCTGCCCGCTATCCCGAGTCCGGCGGCACCTACCGCTACGGCCGCTATGAGCTGGGACCGGTTTGGGGATTCCTGGCGGGCTGGGGATTCGTGATTGCCAAGACGGCCAGCTGCGCGGCGATGGCCATGACCTTCGGCGCCTACACTTGGCCGGCGCATCCGACCCCGCCTGCGGTCGCCGCGGTGCTGGTGCTCACCCTGGTGAACTATTTCGGGGCTACCAAGACCGCCCAGCTGACCCGGGTCCTGGTCGCGTTCACCGTGGGCGCCCTGACCGCCGTTGTGGTGGCCGCGCTGGGCGGTGGCCAGGCCGATCCGGCCAACCTCAGCGGCTGGTCCAGCAGCGGGCTGACCGGCATCACCCAGGCCGCCGCGCTGCTGTTCTTCGCTTTCGCCGGCTACGCCCGGATCGCCACGCTGGGCGAGGAGGTCCGCGAACCGGCTCGCACCATCCCGCTGGCCATTCCGATCGCACTAGGCATCGTCGTCGCCATCTACGTCGCCATCGGGGCCGCCGCGTTGGCTGCGGTCGGCCCCACCGAGCTGGCCACATCCACCGCTCCGCTCGCCGCGGCTGCTCAATCCGGCACCCTGAGCTGGCTCACGCCTGCGGTGCGGATCGGAGGCGCCATCGCGTCGGCTGGCGCGCTGCTATCGCTGATGGCCGGCATCGGCCGCACCACCCTGGCGATGGCCCGCGACCGCGAGCTGCCGCACGTCCTGGCCGCTATCCACCACCGCTACCGGGTGCCCCACCGCGCCGAAATTCTGCTCGGCCTGGCCGTCACGGTCATCGTGGCAACCACCGATCTGCGCAACGCCATCGGCTTCTCGAGCTTCGCGATCTTGACCTACTACGCCATCGCCAACGCCGCTGCGTTCGCCCTGCCCGGCCGGCAACGCCGCTGGTTGCGCCCGCTTGCCGTGGTCGGGGCCACCGGCTGTGCCGTGCTCGCGTTCACCCTGCCGCCAGCCACGGTCGTGACCGGTGCTGCGGTCCTGGCGCTCGGACTTGCCGGCAGGATGGTGCGCGGCGTGGAGAGTCGACGCTGACCGATCAATCGCCGCTTTGGTGCGGAGCGGCGTAACTGCGCGCTTCCGGCGCCACGAACAGCGGCTTGACCAGCCGGATCCCGCCTGGCACGAACGGGTCGGGTACGCCGACGTAGACCTCCCGGGCAGCCGGGGCACCCGGTTGTGCGAAGTCCAGGTCCGCGACCAGGTTGTCGGTGGTGATGTCGACGCTCTGTCGCAGCGCCTCCTGGATCCCAGCTCGGGTGAGGTCGCCGTTGTTGCAGGCCCGCTGCAGCCATTGGCCCCAGATCTCGCCGATCGCGTAGCCGTAGAGCACCCCGCTGTGGGGTCGCCCTTCGAAGCCGCTGTGCTGGAACATCTGGGCCACCTGCTGCGCCTGCGGCACGTCGGACGAGAACGGTACCGAGCTGGCCACCACAGCGAGGTTCACCAGGGCAGCTGCGGTTGGACCCTCCAGCAGTCCCGGTGTGAACACCGGGTTGTTGCCGATCATCGGCACATTGAGTCCCAGCTGCTGGTTGGCGACAGCGGCGGACACGGCTTGCTCGGGGGTGGTGGTCAGCGCGATCGCTGTCACCCGAGGGTCACCGGCGAAGCCGGCCACGACGTCGCGCAGATCCGAGTCGGTGGCGGTGATCTTGGCATCGCGCACCGTGAGGCGGTGCTTTTCGGCGAAGTACCGGGTACCGCGCAGTCCATTGGCGCCGTACTCGTCGTCGATCCAGACGTGGCCGATGGTGTCGCCGTCGCGAAGCTTACCGGTTTCCATCAGGTATGAGAGACCGTTGATCATCTCAACGTCGTAGGTGGTGCCCGGAATGATCACATATGGGTTCGCCAGGAGTTCCGAGGACTGGGACAGGGCCACCGCGATGGTCTCGTTATCGGTGAGGTTTTGGCTCAGTGCCGCGCTGACATGGGACCCCATGATGTGCATGAAGCCCAATACGTTGGGTTCTAGGGTCGGGTAGTGGGCCTGGGCTTTGCCTACGTCGAGCCCGTGGTCACGGGCCGTCAGCTTGATCTGTCGCCCACAGATGCCGCCCTCGGCGTTGGTCTCGTTGATCCAGAGCTGGTTGCCCTGAACCACACCGCGGCCGAGTTCCTTGAACGGCCCGGATTGGTCGGTCAGAGCACCAAGCGTGATTTCGGAGCGGGTGACGCCGAAGTCGATGGCGACATCCGCGGGCCTACCCTGTGCTGCACTCGACTGCTGCGCCATGGTCGAGCAGCCAACCAGGGCGAGCACGCTCGCCACTGCCACCGCCGGGAGAGCGAGCGCACGCCGCATTCCATCGTCCCTTCGTCCAGCCGTCACCGGATGACCGCACCACCGTAGGTGCAACGCTGTGAGGATTGCTGGAGTGACGGTTAGGCGCAGAAGACCGGCAGGAGACTAGTACTGATCCTGCTTACTGTTTGATATGCACTGCGTGCCGTGACGGTATGACTACGACGCGAGTGACGATCACAATGGATGACGACGTCTACCAGGACGCGGTCGCCGCAGCAGCCGCGCACGACATCAGCGTGTCAGCGTGGATCTCCCGATGTACCCGGCTGGAGACGATGCGTGACGCGCTGACTCGCCACCAGCAGTGGTGCGCAGCCGAGGACTGACCGGGCCCGCCTATGGGCAACAGCGTGCGCAGCTGGCAGCCGATGCGGCCACCGAACTGGATCGCCTGGGTGGGACCCGCGGCCGGGATGCCAGCGATGTCGCGTAGGTCCCACGGTTCGGCGTGGGGCAGGCGGTGCTGGATCGGATCACCGCCTTGCCCCGAACCTGGCTGATCGGTGACGACC
>JALZCO010000140.1 GCA_030863015.1 Actinomycetota bacterium | reverse complement strand
ACCTGAGGTCGAGCGCTTCGAGCGCGAGTTCGCGAGCTACTGCGGGACCCGGGCCTGCATTGGGGTGGCCAACGGTACCGATGCGCTGGAACTCATCCTCGCCGGCCTCGGAATCGGGCGCGGTGACGAGGTCATCCTCCCAGCGAACACGTTCATCGCCACGGCGGAGGCGGTCTGCGCAACCGGCGCGCGGCCTCGATTCGTGGACGTCTGCCCGGCCACCCTGCTGATCGATCCGGATGCGGTGGAAGCAGCGATCAGTCCCTCGACGGCCGCGATCATCGCCGTGCACCTGTACGGCCAGATGGTGGACCCCGAACGGATCTCGGCAATCGCTGCTGCGCACGGGCTGGCGCTCATCGAAGACGCCGCGCAAGCGCACGGCGCCCGGCACCGGGGCGCCACCGCCGGCAGTGTGGGTGTCGCTGCCGGGTTCAGCTTTTATCCAGGCAAGAACCTCGGGGCTTTGGGTGACGGCGGCGCCGTGGTCACCAGCGATCTCGCCCTGGCCGAAAAGATTCGCAGCATCGCCAACCACGGGCGCTCCGCAGCCGATCGCCACCTGCATGACTTCGTCGGGAGAAACAGCAGACTCGACACGCTGCAGGCGGCGCTGCTGTCAGCCAAACTGCTGCGTCTGGACGCCGGCAATGGTCGACGTGCGGCTGCGATGGCCGCCTACCGGGAGATGCTGCCGCAGCGCTGCACGCCGGTATCGGTGCAGCCGGGTGCCGAACCCGTCTACCACTTAGCGGTCATCCAGGTCGATGACCGGCGGCAGGTCGGCGATGCGCTTACCGCAGCCGGCATCGGATGGGGTGTGCACTACCCGATCCCCTGCCACCAGCAGCCGGCCCTGGCCGCATTCCACGAGTCCCTACCGGTGGGCCAGAAATTGCCCGTAACGGAGCGTGCGGCCGGCCGGATCCTGTCTGTTCCGATGTCCCCAACCTTAACCGTCGAGCAGGTTGCCCGGGTCTGCGATGTGCTGGGAGGTGCGCTGTGACCAACGTCGACAATGTCTTCCGTTACGGGGGCAGTGGTGATTCCAACGGACACTCGATCGCTTCCCAGGAGCAGTCAGAGCCTGCGGAGGCTGGCGATGTGACCCCGCCGAAGCATCCGCCGACCCGGACCGAACCCGCCACGGATCCCCGCGGTGGCGGTGGGGTGACGGGGCGCCTGGTACTGGTGGCGCTGATCCTGATCCTGCTCGGCACCGGTGCCGGGCTGGCTGGCGCGCTGGCCTTGCCCAAGACCTACGGAGCGCGGGCGGAGATTCTTTATCCCATCGGCCAGGATCAGCAGGGCGGGGATCCGCTGCGCCAGGATCGTCAACTCAGCACTCAGCTGGTGTTCCTCAAGAGCCGGGCCGTGCTCGGCCCGATCGCGCAGAAGCAGGGGATGCAGTTCAAGGAGCTGGACGAGAACCTGAGCGTGGAAGTCCTGCAAACCAGTGAGGTCATCCAGGTCGAGGCACACGGCAAAACCAAGGAGGCTGCCAGGCAGACGCTGCAGGCCGTCGTGGACGGGTACCTGGCCCTGGCCGACCAGCCCAGCGGTGTGCCCCGCAACCTCGAAGCCCAGCTCGCTGCAACACGCGCGAACACTGCTCGTATCCAGACCCAGGTGGAGCAGCTCACGGCTGGGGTAGTGGCCGGGACCGCGACCCAGACCGCCCTCAACGATGCCCGGGCGCAACTCACCGCGTCCGTGGACCGGGAGAAGGCGATCCAGGTCCGGATCGACGAGATCAACCTCACCGGCAGGTCGGGACCAAACGCTCAGTTGCTGACACAGCCTTACGTGCTGCCCGATCCGGTGAGCCCGCAGCCGCTGATCGCGGCCGGCACCGGTGCGCTGGTCGGGCTGCTGGTGGCCGGCGGGGTCGTGGCGGTAGGTGCCCGGCGTCGGACGAGGCCGTGAGGGACGGGCTGTGGCCGCCCTGCCGGTAACAGCACTCGCCGACGAAGCTCCCACCACTACAGCGCGCGACTCGGCGACCGTTGCCGGCTGGACACTGGTCAGCCGGACGACCGGATTGCTCCGCGTGGTGGTGATCGGGGCAGTACTGGGCCCCACCTACTTCGCCAACGCCTTCCAAGCCGGCTACGTCGTCCCGAACCTGGTCTTCACGCTGATCGCCGGACCAGTGCTGGCGATGGTGCTGGTGCCCGGTGTGGTTCACGCCGTGGGTGCTGGTGGCTTGCCCCAGGCCCGGGAGATGCTCAGCCGGGTCAGCGGGTGGCTGCTCGCCGTCTCGGCCGGGGTCGTCGCCCTGCTGATGCTCCTCGCTCCCGCGGTGGCCTGGACACTGACCTTCGGGATCCCGGACCCCGCGCAACGGGCTCGGGGGCTGTGGCTGACCACCTTGCTGGTGCTGCTCGTTGCACCGCAGCTGCTGCTGTACATCGTGCTGCACCTGGGCATGGCCGCTCAACAGGCCCGCGGGCGCTTCGCGCTCGCAGCGGGCGCACAGGCCGTGGACAACATCATCATGATTCTGACCGTGGTGGTGGCCGGCTGGTACTACGGGACCGGCCTCGACGTTGCCAACGTGCCTGCAGAGCTGGTGATCGTCCTGGCGCTGGGCAGCACTGCCGCCGTGGCGGTGCACGCGGCGCTTCAGCTGTTCGGCACCGCGCGGGTGGGCTTGCTGACCCGCCCGTCGATGCGCTGGCGGCATGACCCCGAGGTGCGTGCAGTCACCCGCAGGTTGGTGCGCTCGGTGGGAGTGGCCGCATGGCCCACCGCGGCGATGTTCGTGCTGCTTGCCCTGGCCGGCACGGTGCCAGGTGGTGTCTTCGTCGTGCAGCTGTCCTACTCCGTCTTTTACGCGCTGTCCTACGTCAGTGCGCGTGCGGTGTCGATGGCGGCGCTGCCCGGATTCTCCCATGCCGCCCATCATGAAAACGGTGTCACGTTCGGCTCAGCGTGGCGCCAAGGACTGTCCTACGCCGTCATGGCCAGCTTGCCGCTGCTGGTG
>JALZCO010000112.1 GCA_030863015.1 Actinomycetota bacterium | reverse complement strand
GCCGACGACACCGCCGACGTGCTCCGCTTCTACCGGGACTTCGTTGCCGGGATTCCCGACGTGCTCGGCACCGTCGTCAGGCTCGGCACCATCCCGCCGCTGCCGGTCGGACGTACGCGGCGATGTTCCACTTCGGGGGCGCCGTCGCTCGAGTGCCGCGTGTTGCGACCGCCTATGCAGGTCGCGATGTCCCCCACAACATCGTCATCGACGGCGCGTGGCTCCCCGAAGAGTCCGCAGAGCTCGCAGCGGCCGAGACGTCGTGGGCGCGGGGATCCCTCGAAGCGCTCGAGCCACACCGCGCCGCCAGCGTCTACGTCAACTTCCTTGACGCCGACGAAGGCACCGCCCGTGTTCGAGAGGCGTACGGCGACGAGATCTATCGGCGGCTCGCCGATGTCAAGGCGAAGTACGACCCCGATAACGCCTTCCACGTCACCCAGAACATCCGGCCCGAATGAGCCGGAGGCCGGCGACGATCGAAGCAGGTACGGAGGACCGGCGCCCTCCGGGAGTCCTGTCTGCCCCGGCTGCCGGTGGGGCACGTGCGCGCAAGCAGCTCGGCCGAGCCGGGCGATTCGGCTGCAGGACCTCCGGCACACGCACGCGACCCTGCTGCTCGCAGACGGCGTACCGGTGAAGCTCGTCTCCGAGCGCCTCGGCCACGCCAGCGCCACGCTTCACGCTCACCGTCTACCAGCACGTGCACCCCGGCATCGGCCGCCAGGCTGCCGACCGCTTCGCCGCGCTGCTGAAAGGCTGACGCCGGGCCCAAGTATCACCCGGGTATCACGAGGCCCTCGCGGGCCCCGACAACAAGCACCCCGGGGCTACTGACCTGCAGGAACACCGGGGCCATGCGGTGTCCGAGGGGCGACTCGGTACATACGCACACGGATCCTCGGGACACATACGCACACGGATCCTCGGGACGCGGGAACCGCGGGGATGATCTCGTCCTGTTCGGCCGGGATCGTCGCCACGATGTCACGTGTATCCCCGTCACAACGGCCCGCCCTTTCAGGCCCGACTGCACGTTCAGTTGACGGGCGCGCCGAACCACTTGGGCATCTGGCTGAGCAGATCCGTCTGATCTTCGCCGACCCACGCCACGTGGCCGTCCGGTCGCAGCAGCACCGCGGGCACGTCCAGTTCCTCGCTGACGTCGATGACGTGGTCGACTCGATCTGCCCACCCGGCGACCGAGAGCCGGCCGGTCTGGTCGAGCAGCAGTCCCCGGCCGCCGTGCATCTGCTCGTAGAGGCGCCCCCGCTTCAGTCCCACGTCCCGCATCCGATAGCCGAGCAGTTCATGCCCGTCGCCGAAGTCGTAGCGGACCCCGATCGCGGTGATCTTCTCGATCAGGTACCGGTTCACGTCCTCGAAGTCCATCAGTTCCGACACCAGCCGGCGCACTGACCGGGGACCCGGCTCGGGGGACAGCAGCTGCATCTGCGCGCGGGTGTTGTCCAGCACGTCGGCGGCCACCGGGTGCCGTTCGGTGTGGTAGCTGTCCAGCAGCCCCTCCGGTGCCCAGCCGTTGACCTCGGCGGCCAGTTTCCAGCCGAGGTTGAACGCGTCCTGGATGCCGAGGTTGAGCCCCTGCCCGCCGGTCGGCGGGTGGATGTGCGCCGCGTCGCCGGCCAGCAGCACCCGGCCGGTCCGGTAGCGCTCGGCCAGCCGGGTGGCGTCGCCGAAGCGGGACAGCCAGCGCGGTGAGTGCACGCCGAAGTCGGTGCCGGCGAACACCCGCAGCTGCTGCTTGATCTCCTCGAGGGTCGGCGGGACCGAGCGGTCCTCGGCCACCCCCTCGGCGGGCACGACAATGCGGTACACCCCGTCTCCGAGGGGCATGGCGCCGAACCGCAACTGGGTCTTGCGGACTTCGACCACCACGGCGGCCAGCGTCTCCGGCGCCGCGGTCACCTCCACCTCGCCCAGCAGCGTGTCGACCCTGGTGGGCTCGCCGGGGAAGCCGACGCCGAGCAGCTTGCGCACCGTGCTGCGGCCGCCGTCGCAGCCGACGAGGTAGCGCGAGCGCAGCCGCGTGCCGTCGGCCAGCTCGACGGTCACGCCGTCCTCGTCCTGGCTCAGCCCGACCAGTTCACAGCTGCGTCGGATCTCGACGCCGACCTCGGTGGCGTGCTCGTTCAGCAGTCGGTCGGTGATGGTCTGCGGGATGCCGAGGACGTACGGATGCGCGGTGTCCAGCCGGTCGGGCCACCGCTTGCCGAGGCCGGCGAAGAAACCACCGACCGCGTACTGCTTGCCGAGCGCGAGGAACCGATCCAGCAGACCGCGCTGGTCCATCACCTCGACGCTGCGCACGTGCAGGCCGAGCGAGCGGACAACCGGGGTCGGCTCCGCCTCCTTCTCCAGCACGAGCGCGTGCACGCCGTGCAGCCGCAACTCGCTGGCTAGCATCAAGCCGGTCGGTCCGCCGCCGGCAACGATCACGTCAAACATGAACCGCCATTCACTGAGGTTGCATTTCAGCCAGCCGCTCCACGCAGTCCGGCGGCGCACACCCGCGAGCACACGTACTTCGCGAATCCCTGATTTCCGCAGGTTCTGGCTTCGGCCGGAGATTCTGCGGCACGACCCGGGTCTTGCCGCAAGGCCCCCAGTGCGCTATACGTTGAAAGTGGCAGGGAGCCGGCACTCTTCCTGCCTTTAGCATCCGGTATGGACGAACAAGCTCCTCTCGAAGCGGTGACGCGCCATGCACGGCGACGCCGGCGGCCCTAGGAGGACCCCATGAGCCTTCGGATGCAGCCGCGGAACGAGAGATTCTTCACCCTCTTCCAGCTTGGCTGGCTCAAACGCCGTCGAGAGTGCGGCCACTCTCATGGAGTTCGTCGCCGCGCTGCACGTCCCTAAGCATGGGCCTGGTGATGCTCACCACTACAACACCGTGCCACACCCACCACTCTCAATTCGGCATGAGCGTCCGTCATTGTTGATTCTGACTCTGACTCGACGAATGGGGGAGTCCAAGGGTAGGTCCGACGGTGAGTCCAACAGCGATTCCGACGGTCCATCCGAGCGCGAGCCCGCTGGCGACACCGAGCGTCAGACCGATTGTGATCATGGTTGTCATGTGTCCTATAGACCTGCATGACTATGCGGTGGCTTGGCAGCCGCTGAGGACCTGCTGATCTAGCCTGCCCGCTTCCGATCGTGAGGCTCCGCCCGGATGGCGCAATTTCAGCTGGCCACCGTATCAGGAAGGGTCTTTTCGATCATTCGACTTCTGCGCCGGCAGGATCGGCCGCAGTAGGGGGCAGGGCAGGCCCTTAGGGGTCCACTCCCGGGGATAACCCAGCGACACCTCCTCAAATCGCACTCCATCGTGCACCGTGGAACCAGGGATGTGCAGGTGGCCGTACACCACGGCCGCGGTGTTGAACCGGCGGTGCCAATCGGCGGTCAGCTCAGTCCCGCACCACTGGGCGAACTCCGGATACCGCAACACTCGAGTCGGCTCGCGGATCAGCGGCCAGTGGTTAACCAACACCAGCGGCACGCCCGGATCGCAGGCAACGAGCCGTCGTTCGGTCTCGGCCACCCTGGCGCGACACCATGCTTCCCGGCTGGGATACGGATCGGGGTGCAACAAGACCTCGTCGGTGCAGACGATCCCGGTCTGATGCGCATAGGCCAGCGATTGCTCCTTGGTGTGTGTGCCCTCGACCCGGAACGTGTAGTCGTAGAGCACAAACAATGGCGCGATCCGGGCCGGACCGCCCGGACCCTGCCAGAGCGGGTAGGGATCCTCAGGGGTGATCACCCCTAGGCTGTGGCAAAGGTCCACTAGATGCTGGTAACGGGCCTGACCCCGCAGCGTCACAGGATCTTGCGGCGGCGTCCAAAGCTCATGATTGCCCGGTACCCAAATGACCGTGCGGAACCGGTCACGCCATACCCGCAGCGCCCATTCGATCTCGGAGGCCACCTCGGCGACATCCCCAGCGACGATCAGCCAGTCATTGTCCGACTCACACCGCAGACCTTCCACGACCTCACGATTTTCGGGATTACCAACGTGCACATCGCTGATCC
>JALZCO010000098.1 GCA_030863015.1 Actinomycetota bacterium | reverse complement strand
GTCCCAGACCTCGAGCTTGTACTCCATGTTCAGCGGCACGTCGCCGAAGGCACGACCCTCCAGCCGCACGTAGGCCCACTTGCGATCGTCAAGCCACGGCACATGGTCTGATGGTCCGATATGCACTGCCGCCTTCTCCATCTCATGCGGCACCTGCGAGGTCACCGACTGCGTCTTGGAAATCTTCTTCGACTGCAGCCGCTTGCGCTCCAGCATGTTCAGGAAGTCCATGTTGCCGCCGAAGTTAAGCTGGTACGTGCGTACCAACTCCACTCCACGGTCTTCGAACAGCTTGGCCAGCACCCGGTGCGTGATTGTCGCCCCGACTTGAGACTTGATGTCGTCGCCGATGATGGGCACTCCGGCTGCGGCGAACTTGCCGGCCCACTGCGGGTCGGAGGCGATGAACACCGGAAGTGCATTGACGAACCCAACCCCGGCGTCCAGCGCGCATTGGGCGTAGAAACGGTCCGCGTCCTCCGAGCCCACCGGCAGGTATGACACCAGCACGTCGGCACCGGACTCGCGCAGCACATCGACCACGTCGACCGGTTTCTCGTCGGACTCGGTGATGATGTCCTGGTAGTACTCGCCCAGACCATCCATCGTGTGCCCACGCGCCACGGCCACGCCTAACGGAGGCACGTCGCAGATCGAGATGGTGTTGTTCTCGCTGGCCACGATGGCTTCGGACAGGTCGCGACCCACTTTCTTGGCATCGACGTCAAATGCAGCGACGAACTGCAGGTCACCGACGTGGTACTCGCCGAACTGCACGTGCATCAGGCCAGGCACCCGGGTAGTGGGATCGGCGTCGCGGTAGTAGTGCACACCCTGTATCAGGGAAGCAGCGCAGTTGCCCACGCCCACAATGGCAACCCGGATACTCCGACCGGCGTGACGCTTGACGCGCCCTTCAGTCATGGCCCGACCTTTCTGATGTCATCGTGTGATGGTGGGTTCGCTTGTTCGTGGGCGATCAGTTCATTGAGCCAGCGCACCTCGCGCTCACTGGTGTCCAGGCCCATACGGTGTAGTTCAAGGGTGTAGCGGTCGATCTGGTCGCCAGCGCGGGCTAGCGCAGCCCGCAGCCCCTCTCGACGTTCCTCGACGCGGCGACGTCTGCCCTCCAGGATCCGCATCCTGACTTCGGCCGGTGTCCGCGAGAAGAACGCCATGTGCACGCCGAAGCATCCATCTTCCCAGGTCTGCGGGCCGGCATCGGCCAGCAAGGTGGCGAAGTACTCCTTGCCGTCCGCGGTGAGCTTGTACACCCGCCGGGCGCGGCGTGACCAGGTCTTGCCGCGGCTGACGCGTAGATCATCGGCTCGCTCTTCGTCTTCGACGATGAAGCCCCGGCGTTGCAACCGGCGCAATGTGGGGTATAGGGAGCCGAAGGAGCAGGCACGGAATGCCCCGAGCAGGCCGGTGAGCCGTTTGCGCAACTCATAGCCGTGCATCGGATCGTCGTGGAGCACCCCGAGTACCGCTAGCTCCAGCACGCGGCACCTCCTGGCAGGGCGCTCCAATGTATATACCTATTATATCGCTCCGATACATCATCGCAGCGCTGCGGCGGGCGTCAGGTCTCACGTCGCAGCGATGATCATGAAACGGTTGCGTACGCTGTTGGCGTGCGGACCCAACGGCAGGTGGTGGACTATGCGTTGCAGCGACGTGCGCTGCTCGCTGAGGTCTACGCCGGTCGGGCAGGGGTCATGGAGGTCTGTGACGCGACCCCATACCTGCTACGCGCGGCCAAGTTCCACGGTGAACCCAGCGCGGTCACCTGCCCGGTGTGCCGCAAGGAGCCACTGACGCTGGTCTCCTGGGTGTACGGTGACGAACTCAAGCATGCCGCAGGCTCCGCCCGGACCCTCGACGAGCTGAACCGGATGGCGATGCTGTTCGAGGAGTTCAGCGTGTACGTCGTCGAGGTTTGCCGGACATGCAGCTGGAACCACCTGGTGCAGTCATACGTCCTGGGAACCAGGGGCGTGGGCAGCCGGCGGTCCCGCAGGAGGACTGCGGCGGAGTGACCCCGCGCCCGTAGCCGGGCGTACCCATCATCGCCCACCTTCGCGACCCGAGTACTGGTCTGGGAGGCCAAACGCGTGAGCGACCAGCGAGAAGACGGCGGTCGGCACTCGTGGAGTCCGAGCGACAACTACCCACCCGAGCGGTTCGCCCAACATCGACCGCCGGGCGGGCCGGCCGGCTATCCGGCCGGGGGGGACCGGCCACCGGCCCACGACGTGCCGCCGGCCCTGCCACCCCGGCGAGAGCCCGAGCTACTCACCCACGCCGCCGCCCGGCCTGGCAATGCTGGTAACAGGTATGACCATTGGTATGGCAGTCGATACGGCGGACGCCGCAACTCCGACCCTCACCGGGGCATCTCCCGGCGGCGAATCCGTAACGTTGCCCTCGTAGGGCTGCTCCTCGCGGTCCTGGCGCCGGTGCTGGTGTTCTTCGCCGGCTGGTTGTTCCTCAGCGTGCCGTCCCCCGCGGCTCTGGCGGCGCAGCGCAAGCAGGTCACCACAATCATGGCCAGTGACGGGACCACCGAGGTCGGCCGCTACGTGCCTGAGGAGGGCAATCGAATCGCAGTCGGTCTGGATCAGGTTCCGGTGCACGTGCAGAACGCCGTGTTGGCCGCGGAGGACCGAAGCTTCCGATCCAACCCCGGCTTCGACGTCGTGGGAATCGCACGAGCAACGTGGAAGCAACTCACCGGCGGCACCGGCGGGGGGTCCACGATCACCCAGCAGTACGTCAAGGTCGCCACCGGACGCGACGAGTACAGCATCGTTCGCAAATTCCGCGAAGTGATCGTCGCCGCCAAGATCACTAAGCAGAACTCCAAGGACCAGATCCTGGAGGACTACCTCAATACGATCTACTTCGGTCGCGGTGCGTACGGCATCCAG
>JALZCO010000092.1 GCA_030863015.1 Actinomycetota bacterium | reverse complement strand
ACCTGGCCCTGATCGACGTATGCTCGCAGCGCTCCGCCGGGGAAGGTCTGCCACACATCGGGTGGGTTCCCGGACAGCAGTCGCTGGGTGAGCACGACCTGGGCGTTGCCGCCGCCGCCCCCCGCGACGGCGGTATTGGTGACGGTCGCCCCTGAGTGTGCTGCCCGGTAGGCGTCGAACAGCACGGTGAGGGCTTGCTGCTCCGACCCCGATGTCCACCAGGAGACCACCTCGAGATCGGTAGCGGACCGCTGGCTCACGCCCCGGTCGGGCGCGCAGGCGACCGACACGCATGCGATAACTAGCCCGAGTGCGGCGAGGATGCCTCGGAGTCTCATGCCACAGCCGCCTTGCTGGTCGCGATCGCGGGTTGCTCCCTGGCCCGGAGGTCGTAGAACGCGAACGCCGCGACCACCGCGAAGCACGCGGCCGGAACTATGAAGGAGACGGCCGGGCTCGTGGCGTCCAGCGTGGCGCCCTGAACCAGGGGCATGATCGCGCCGCCGACGATGGCCATCACCAGTCCGGCGGCGCCGAACTTGGTGGCCGGGCCGAGGCCGTGCAAGGCAACCCCGTAGATGGTGGGGAACATGAGCGACAGGCAGAACGAGACCAAGACCAGCGCGACGACCCCCGTGATGTTGGGTGCTGCCATGGCGTAGAGGCACAGCAGCACAGCGAGGACGGCGAGGGCGGCCAGCACCCTCGTTGCGCGGATCTTTCCGATCACCCAGGTCATGAGGAACCGGGACAGCAGGAAAACGATAAGGCTGATCTGCAGCACGTAGCCGCCGAGCTCCAGACTGCCGTTGATGGCCTGCTGGACGTACTGCAGGATGAAGGTCCATGTGCAGACCTGCGCGGCGACGTTGAAGAACTGGGCCACCACACCGAACCGGTACCGTTGGTTGTTCCAGAGCATCCGGGCTAGCGCGCCCTTGCTGGTGTCGCCGACGTCGGGGAACTCCTCGATGATCTTAGGCGCCCTCTGGGTGGCAATCACGACCCAGAGGGCCAAGAGCAGCATGCCGAGCCCGATGTAGGGACCCATCACGGCGCCGAGTTGCCCCGCACGGATGACTTGGACCTGCTCCGGCGTGGCCGAGGTGAGGTCGACCGGGGACTCCAGCTTCGGCAGGATCAGGGTCGCGGCGATCAGCACGCCAATATTGGTGCCCAGCGGGTTAAACGCCTGCGCGAAGTTCAACCGCCGGGTCGCCGTCTCCTCCGGCCCCAAAGAGAGCACGTACGGGTTGGCCGAGGTTTCCAAGATGGAGCACCCGGCGGCCAGAGCGAACAGCGCGACCAGGAATGCCTCGTAGGTCAGAATCTTGCTCGCGGGATAGAACAAGAACGCCCCGGCGGCGGCCAAGCCCAAGCCGGCCAGCAGCCCGGCCTTATAGCCGAACCGCTCGTTGATGAACGCCGCCGGCAGGGCGAGGAGGAAGTAGGCGCCGAAGTAGGCCAATTGGACCAGGCTGGCCTGGAACGTACTCATTTCGAAGATGTGCTTGAAGCCGGCGACCATCGGCGTGGTCAGGTCGGCCGCGATCCCCCAGGCCGTAAAGCAGCCGATGACGACCACGAAGAGCAAACCCATCTTGGGATAGATAAGGCGCTGTTTCGTCGGCGCCGCGCGCTCGGCGTCGTGGTTCGAGACTGCTTGCGCCATGATGGAACGTCCCTTCGAGACAACGCCGATGTGGCCTCGTGGGATCTGTCGCGAGGATCTACGACAGGGCTAACGGTCGACCGTACGTCTTCCCAGGAGTCAGGCACAATGGGGCCGGGCTGTCCCGCCGGAGATTCGGCGCTAGACGAGCACGGCCGCACTCGCGCGACACCCAGCATGGTCACCATGCCGCCGCTGATCAGCGTCCATCATCGCGTACAGCCGTCACCCGGCCGAGCAGGGCTTGTCGTGCTGAGTTGCATCTCGGCGTTGCGGACGTCACGGCGCTCGGCGGTCGTGTGGGTTGCGCCGGGACCGGTACCTGGCGGACCCCGTTTATGCCCATAAGCAGTGCGACAGTCCAGCGAGGGTGCCACACCACCCCGTAGGCCTCATACGGTCGGGGAGTGACCACGTCCACCGCCCATCGCGTCGCTGGAGCAGCCCCGGGCCGCGAGCAGCGCGTCGATCTCGGCTCGTGTCGGCGGGTTGGCACCCGGCCGGGAACATGTGATCGCCGCGGTCAGGGCCGCCGCCTCCACGACACTGGCCAAGGTCGACTCGTCGATCGCCGCTACCGCCTCGCGGCGCGAACCGCCGATCAAGTCGGCCCGGTGCAGCGCCTCGAGAAGCCCGGAGGTGAAGGAATCACCCGCGCCGACGGTATCCACCAGGTCAATCGGCACAGCCGGTCGGTGCAACTCAAGGCCGGGGGAGACGGCGTAGACCCCCACCGCACCGCGGGTCACCACCACAAGGGCCGGTCCTAACCTCAGCCAGTCCTGTGCCACGAGCTCATCGGGCTGGTCGGGATACAGCCACCGAAGGTCTTCGTCGCTGACCTTGACAACGTCGGACAGGGCAACCAGACGCTCGATGTCCGTCCGCGCCCGCGCCGCGTCACCCAGCAGCGCCGGCCGTACATTCGGGTCGTAGGAGATTGTCACCCGACCCCTCGTGCGCTCCCGCTCGACCAGATCCATGACGTTCGCGTTGCCCGGCGGGAGGGCCGTCGCCAGCGAACCGGTGTGCAGGCAGCGGGTCTCGATCGACAGGGGCGCGAGGGCGGGCATGTCCCATTGGATCCGGAAGTCATAGGACGCGACGCCCGCGGCGAGCGTCGCAATGGCGAGACTGGTCGGCATGCCCTGAGGGGGACCTCCGTTAACACGGACGCCGCTGGACCGCAGATGCTCAAAGATCATCTCACCGAGCACGTCGGGCCCGAGGCGCGTCATGAGCGTCACCGGAACACCCAGCCGTGCAAGACCGAGCGCGACGTTAGCCGGGCTACCGCCCGGATGGGCGACGAACGTCCGACCTCCGCGCTGGCCGACCAGGTCGACAAGCGCCTCCCCGACGACAACAAACATGCACATCACCACCCGGACCGAGCGCAGCAGCGCAGGCACAACTCGAACTCGGCGAGCTCGCGGGCAGGATCGCTGGGCTGGCCGTGCGTCTCGTACTCACGCTGGCTGTCACGCCCGCGCGTATCCGAGTCGTCCATGCCCAGTACATACCCCCTAACCGGGCACGTGGACACCACCAGTCGTGTCCCCGGATCCGTGAGCTCAATGCGCTGGGCAGGAACAGCACCGCGGCGAATACCATCACCCGGATGCGACTAACCGGTCGGCCGGCTTGTCGGCGAGCCAGGCGCCCACCGCCGCGTCCAGCAGCCCATCCCAAAGTCTCACGAACGGCCAACACTGCCCCGTTGATCAGTGTCGAAACCAAAACAGAAAACTCCCGAAGGCGGCTAGGTAGCAGGACCGCCCGTCCGGTGTCGTACAGAACTTGGCAAGACCTGGACCCAAGCACGTGTTAGCGTCATGATCTGCTCACAGCGGATTCCCGCTACGTGACGTAGGTAACTCCCCACGCAAGGTAGGTTCGGTATGCCGGCCGGGATTGCACATACGCTACCGCGCCGACGACCATGACGACGCAGGCGTCGACCGTTCGGGAGCTGCCCGACGCGCTGCGCGACGGCGAGGAGTTCGGCGCGAGGCTGGCCGATCGCCGACCGGCCGTGTTCCTCGACTACGACGGCGTGTTGACCCCGATCGTCGATCGGCCAGAGGACGCAGTCATGTCCGACGACATGCGGGAAGCGGTCCAGGCCCTGGCGCAGCGCTGCGTGGTGTGCGTGGTCAGCGGTCGCGACCGATCCGTCGTACAGCAGTTGATGGGCATCGACACCCTCGTGGTAGCCGGCAGCCACGGTTTCGACCTCTGGACTCCGCAGGAGGGCACCATTACCCACGATGCGGCGACCGGCTTTGAAGACTTGATTTCCGAGACCACCGACCGCCTCCGCGCCGAGGTCGGATCGATTCCGGGTGCGGTGGTGGAGGCGAAGCGGGCGTCGGTCGCGGTCCATTACCGGCTCGCTGATCCCGAGCACCGCGCCAAGGTCACCGCCCTGGTGAACGAGCTGCTGGAGGAGTCCCCGGGCCGGCTGAAGGTCACACCCGGGAAAATGGTGTACGAGCTCCAGCCGAAAATTGACTGGCATAAGGGCAAGGCCGTTTTGCATCTACTGAAGACGCTGGATCTCGACACCGACGATGTCGTGCCGCTGTACCTTGGGGACGACATCACCGACGAGGACGCCTTCCGGGCACTGGCCGGATTCGGCGTCGGCATCTTCGTGGGCAACCCGGATGATCCAGAGGTGGCGAACCGGGCCACCGCGGCCGACTTCGTCTTGCAATCGACTGTTGAGGTGGAGCAATTTCTCAACACGCTGGCCCGCTGAC
>JALZCO010000053.1 GCA_030863015.1 Actinomycetota bacterium | reverse complement strand
GCCCAACACCTCCGCGATCTCGTCGAACGGCACGCTCATCGTGTCGTGCAGTACGAAGGCAACCCGCTGCTCGGGAGTCAGCCGTTCCAGCACCACCAGCGCGGCCATCCGCACCCCGTCGTCGCGGACCACCTCGTCCAGTGGATCCGCTGGGCCGTCCAGCCGAGTCACCAACGGCTCGGGCAGCCACGACCCGACGTAGCGCTCGCGGTGCACGGCCGCTGATCACAGCCGGTCCAGGCACAGCCGCCCGACCACGGTAGTCAACCAGCCGCGCGGGTCACGGATCGCCGCCCGATCGGCGTCGGATAGCTGGGCCAGCCGCAGCCAGGCCTCCTGGATCGCGTCTTGCGCATCGGCGAGCGACCCGGTGAGCCGGTAGGCGACCCCCAGCAGGTGGCTGCGGTGCTGCTGAACGACGTCCGCCTCGGCCTGCACTCGACTGACCCTAGACTCGCTGACCGTGGCTGGACGGATTCGGGACGCCGACATCGCGGAGGTCCGCGAACGCAACCGGATCGACGAGGTCGTCGGCGAGTACGTCGCGCTGCGTCGAGCCGGCGCGGATTCACTCAAGGGGTTGTGCCCATTCCACGACGAGAAGACCTCGTCGTTCAACGTCCGCCCCGGCCACGGCACTTTTCACTGCTTTGGCTGCGGCGAGGGGGGCTCCGTCGTCGACTTCATGATGAAGATCGAGCACCTCGGCTTCGTGGAGGCCGTGGAGCGGTTGGCTGACCGGGTCGGAATCCGACTGACGTACACCGGTGGCGGCTCCTCGGTGCAGCGCGACCGCGGCACCCGAGCCCGCCTTGTCGAGGTCAACAAGCTAGCGCAGGAGTTCTACGCCGAGCAGCTCAGCTCACCCGAGGCGCGGCCGGCCCGGGAGTTCCTCACCGAGCGTGGATTCGGCCAGGAGGTGGCGAGCACTTTCGGCTGCGGCTTCGCCCCATCGGGCTGGGAGCAGCTCACCAAGCACCTGCTCGGCCGCGGGTTCTCCTTCGAGGAACTGGTCAAGGCGGGGGTGTCCCGGGAGGGCCAGCGCGGGCCGATGGACCGCTTCCACCGCAGGCTGCTGTGGCCGATCCGGGACCTTGGTGGCGATGTGGTGGGCTTCGGCGCCCGGCGGCTGTTCGACGACGACCGCAACGAGGCGAAGTACCTCAACACCGCCGAGACGCCGCTGTACCGCAAGTCACAGGTGCTCTTCGGGCTCGACCTGGCCAAGCGTGAGATAGCGCGGCGACATCAAGTCGTCGTCGTCGAGGGCTACACCGACGTGATGGCGATGCACCTGTCCGGGGTGCCCACGGCGGTGGCGTCCTGCGGCACGGCGTTTGGCGCCGAACACATCTCGGTGCTGCGCAGGTTGCTCATGGACGATGACGCCTTGCGCGGTGAAGTGATCTTCACCTTCGACGGTGACGAGGCCGGGCAGAAGGCCGCGCTCAAGGCCTTCGACGACGAGCAGCGCTTCGCGACGCAGACCTTCATCGCGATCGCCCCGGACGGGATGGATCCGTGTGAACTACGGCAGGCCAAAGGCGACGCCGCGGTGCGCGACCTGGTGGCCCGCCGTCAGCCACTGTTCGCCTTCGCAGTGCGGACCCTGCTTAGTGAGCATGATCTGGACACCGCGGAGGGCCAGGTCGACGCGCTGCGACGGGCAGTGCCGCTGGTCGCCCGGATCAAGGATCCAGCACTGCGCGATCGTTACGCCACGCAGTTGGCGCACTGGAGCGGCTGGACGGGCGACGAGTCCACGGTGGTCCGGCGGGTCCGGGAAGCCGCCGGCGAGGCACCTCGACGACGTGGCGGGCGCAGCCAGAGCACCTCGCCGGCCGAGAACGGCATGGAGGTCCCCCCGCGAGACGATGTGCGGCTGCAGGCCCAGCGCGAAGTGCTCAAGGCGGTGCTCCAGGAACCTGCGATGACCGGCCCGGTGTACGACACGCTGCCTGCTGAGGCCTTCACTCATCCCAGCTACGCCCAGTTGCACGCAGCGGTGCTGGCCGCTGGAGGCACCGCCGCGGGGTTGTCCGGTGCGGAGTGGATCGACGCCGTCGCCGCGCACTACCCGCAGCGATCACTGCTTACCGAGCTCGCCGTGGAGACGTTGCGAGCCAAGGGCAGCGCCGAGGACGACGCGCGCTACATCGGCAGCCTGCTGGCCCGGCTGCAGGCCACCGTCCTCGGGCGGCAGGTCGCCGAGATCAAGTCGCGGTTGCAGCGGATCTCACCGGTGGACGACGCGGATTCCTACCACCAGCTCTTCGGTGACCTGGTGGCCCTGGAACAGTATTACCGGTCGCTTCGTGACCAAGCCGTGGGAGCCCATGAATGAGTGGCTGGGCACGGCTCTTGCGGCGTTGTGCCGCGGTGCCGGAGCTGCCTGCCGGATTCACCGGCACGCTGGAACGCACCGAGCGGGTCGTCACCATGGGGGAGCTGGCCGGCGGTGGGCACCTGGTGCTGACCCAGCTGGGGCTGTGGATACCCGAGGGCGCTCATGCCCGCCGCATCGGCTGGCACCTGGTGAGCAAGGCCGTGTGGGCCCATAGCGCGCTGGTGGTCACTGAGGCGGTCAGCACGGGTACCGCGGGCGAGGCCGTGCTGCTGTCCGATCTACCGCCGCGTCGCTTCGCGCTCGTGCAGCCCGGCAAGGTCCCCGAGGTGGTGCGCCAGCGGGTGACCAGCTCGATCCGGTCCAGCGAACATTGCGAACTCCCTGGCGGCGACGCATGGTTCGTCCAGCGCCGGATCCCGGGACGCGACGGCGTGGTGCTGCAGGTGCGGGCCGATCCGGGTACGTGCCTGGGCGCCGTGGAGAAGCGGGCCAGTGAGGTGGCCTCGCGCTTGCTGCGGTCGGACCTGCCCGGTTAGTTTCGGCGTTGGTACAACGGGGAGGTCGCTGGTGTGGGATCCGGATGCCTACCTTGAATTCGGCGATCACCGGGCTCGGCCCTTTCATGATCTGCTGGCTAGAGTGGACGCTCGCGACCCACACATTGTGGTGGATCTGGGCTGCGGGCCGGGCACCCTCACTCGGTTGCTGGCCAAGCGGTGGCCGATGGCCAGCGTGATGGCGCTCGACAGCTCACCGGAGATGGTGCAGTCGGCGCGTGAGCGGGGAATTTACGCTGAGCTGTGCGACGTTCGTCAGTGGTCGCCCGGTCCCGGCACCGGTCTGGTGGTCTGCAACGCCGTGTTGCAGTGGATTCCCGAGCATGCTGGGTTGCTGCGCCAGTGGATGCGTGCGATGCCGCCCGGGGGATGGTTGGCCATACAGGTGCCGGGGAACTTCAGTGCACCATCACACGCCGAGACGGCTCGCCTCGCCGCCGAGCCCCGCTGGCGGCACCTGATCGACCTCAGGGCCTGCCCGGTGCTCGAACCCGCCGGATATGCCGCGCTGCTGGCTCCCGGCGCGGCGGAGCTGGACGTCTGGGAGACCACCTACCTGCACCGGCTGGCCGGGTCGGATCCGGTGCTTGAGTGGATGACCGGAACTGCGCTACGGCCGGTCCGGGCAGCACTGTCGGCGGCCGAGTGGACGGCTTTCAGGCAGGAGCTCGCGCCGCGGCTGAGAGCTGCCTACCCCGCTGGCGCCGACGGAGTGACTTGGTTTCCGTTTCGCCGGGTCTTCGCTGTCGCGCAAGCCGGGTAGCCGCATCGGCTGCACCGACTTCCCGTTACCGGCCTTACGGCGCTGGCGGCCACCCACCTCGTTGATCTTGGCGCTGACCACGCCATCTGCCTTGTACGGCGGGGTGCCCATCGCTTGGCGGCGCATGCGCTCAATCTGCTTGGAGTGCTCCCGGCCCGCTCGGGCGCCACGCACCTGACAGGCGGGGAGCCACACGGGTGTTGTGGGTGGTGCGCTAGGGTAGTCATCGACCGATCCACTACAGGATCGGCACCCGGCACCTTCCCCGATAGCTCAATTGGCAGAGCATGCGACTGTTAATCGCAGGGTTGTTGGTTCAAGTCCAACTCGGGGAGCCAAAACCCGAGGTCAGGCGGTTTCGTTAGTTTGGTGGCCAAGATCCACCCCCAGAAAACCCCCAGGTTCGCAGCACGACTCATTCGCCGTTTCCCTGATCCGTGCTCATGATCAGCGCTGTCGTATCAGGCCTGCCGATGATCTCCAGCACGCGGGCCGCATCCTCCGAGGCGATCTTGCGCCCCATGTAGGAGTCCTGGGTGAGGGACACCTGAGAATGCCCCAGCTGGTCGGCGATCTTCCGGGCGCTCACCCCTGCTTCGTCCAGCAAGGTGGCTGCTGTCTTGCGGAACACGTGCGAGGTCACCCACGGGTAGCCCAGTCTCGCGAAGACGTCCCGTAAGTCGGCCTGTGTGTTGCTTGGGTCCCGAAGCAGCCCGGTCGGTGAGGTGAATACAACACCCCATTCGTTCGGAGTGGCTTCAGCCCGGCGGCGACGCAGCATCTCCACCGCCCACGTCGGCAACCTCAGCTTGCGGTAGCCGGCACGGCTCTTCGGCTTGGGCTTGATCCGCAGACCTTGGCCTTTGATCCGGACCACGGTGCCACGGATCTCCACGGTTCCCGCGTCGAGATCGAGCGCGTCCCAAATGATCGCGGAGTTCTCCCCGATGCGCTTGCCGGTCGCCAGCATCATGTCGATGAAGTCGAGCAGGTCCCAGTCTCGGACCTTTTGATCAGCCGCGAGCTTCACCCGCAGGTCATAGACCTGGGTCAAGGTGAGCGCGACCGCATTCTTCTTCTGCCCGTGCTTGATCCGAGCCGTATCGCGAACCGGATTGGTGCGAATCGCGTCGTGGCGAGCGGCCAGAGTCAATATCCCGTTCAGCACTGTCTTGGCCGCCTTCGCGGACCCGGGGCCATGGTGATTGGCCGTTGTGGCAAGGAAGCGATCCACCCGGCCCACGGTCACCTCTCGCAGTCGCAGATCACCGAGGGCCAACATGATCCATCCTGCGGTGGCGTCATAGAGTGCCTCAGTGCCTGGCGACTTCTCCCCAGCCGCCACTTCGGCACGTAGATCCACCAACCACACCCGCACAACCTCCGCGAGCCTGGTCTCGTTGGTGATCTCTGCGTCGGCCTCAACGCGATGACGATCCCGGATCGCCTCACGCAGCCGGATCTTGGCCTTCGCCTCCGACAGCCCGAACCGTTCTAGCTCACGGACCTTGCCGTCGTAGTCCCGCACCAGGCAACGAGCACGGAACCCGCCCCGCACGGGGTAGATCCGTGCCTCACCGGCTGTACCCACAGGTAGCGGCGGCCGACCCACTGATTCCTCCTATCTCACGTCGTCCAGCTCATGGAACCAATTGACAACGTCATCAGGGTCGTAGCGCACATAGCGACCCACACGGCGACTCTTCGGACCGTAATTCTGCTGTCGCCACTGATACAGTGTTTTAATCGGGACGCCTAGATACCGTGCTACGTCCTGCACTCCCCACAATCGAGCCTTCGTCGTTTGCATATCCCATCCTTTCGTCACTAGAATCGAAGTTATGCGGCATTCCTTTCCTGCTTGGCAGCTTTTCGTTGCTCGCGCGCTTGTGCGGCGGCGGTGAGGGCGAGCCAGCGGTCACCATTACTGCGGTAGCCCATTCCGGCGAAAGTAAGGGTGCCAACGACCAGTGTCGTTTCCTCAGCGGTGCGTTCGGCGATGTGGTGTGCGACCCGGCAAGCGTGGTGGTGGGCGCGGCGCCATTCGCGGCGGGCGGTTTTGAGTGCGGCACGGGTGGTGGAGTAGCGGCGGGATTTTGTGGCGAAGTGCCCGCAACTCCTCGTCACAGGTAGTAATGCTCCGCCTGTGATCGAGCGCCGGTCCGGACATGCTTATATGAGCAGCCTGCTGCACGGTAAGGGGTTGACACGGACAACCGCGGGGGATGGGCAGGCTGGTGGATCT
>JALZCO010000028.1 GCA_030863015.1 Actinomycetota bacterium | reverse complement strand
GAGGCGCCAGGGTTCCCTCCGACGATCACATAGTCGTCGATCAGCTCACCGAAATAGATCCGCGGCTGCTGCACCGGGATGGCACCCTGGACCGTGGTGTCCGAGACGGTGAACACCGGGTAGCCGCCCTCTCCCGACCCGGCGTCATTCAGTGCCGAGTTCACAGTATTAGCCGGGGCTGCGACAAAGCCATTACCATGGGTGAAGGTGAGATGCTGGTTGATCCAGGTGCGCTGGTTCTCGGCCAGCGACGCGGACTCCAGCTCCCGAACGGCCACGATGTAGTCCTGCTTCTGACCATCGACGGTATAGCGATCGACGTCAAGCTTGTCCGGAAAACCGTAAAAGTTTTCCCGCTGCTGCAGCTGGGTGAAGGTCTGCGAGAGCACGTTCGGATCCAGCAACCGGATGTTCGGGATCGTGGCGGTGTCCGCCCGCACTGCAGCGGGCGAGGCTTCGCTACGCCCAGAGTATTGGGAGTACGTGACTTGCTGGTCGGTGATGCCGTAAGCCTCTCGAGTCGCGGCGATGTTGTGTTGGATGGACGGCGCCTCGCGCTCGTTGGCGTTCGGGCGTACCACGAACTGCTCAAGAACCGCTGGCCATGCCGCCCCCACCAGAATGCTGGAGAGCACCAGCAGCGCGATGGCGATCGCGGGCAGTTGCAGGTTGCGCAATATCGCGCCGACGAAGAAAGCCACCGCGCAGATCACTGCAATGCACATCAGGATGAGCTTGGCGGGCATCACCGCGTTGAGGTCGGTGTAGCTGGCCCCGGTGAACAGCGGGTTGCGGTCGGAGAACAGCAGCCCGTAACGGTCGAGGTAGTAGGCCACCGCCTTGAGCACCACGAAGACACCGGCCAGCACCGCCAGCTGCACCCGGGCCGGGCCGGACAGCTGCCCGCCGCGGCCGGCCAACCTCAGCCCGCCGAACAAGTAATGAGTGATCAAAGCCCCAAGGAAGGAGAGCACCACAGCGACGAAGGCCCAGGCCAGCAGCCTCCGGTAGAAGGGCAGCTCGAAGGCGTAGAAGCCAACATCGTTGTGGAACTGAGGATCGGTCACGCCGAAATTGGTGCCGTGCAGGAACATCTGGACGGCCTGCCAGTCGCCCAGCGCGGACAGGCCGGCGAGCAACCCGACCAATGCCGGCACGCCGATACCGACCACCCGCAGCCGCTGAACGATCGCGGTGCGGTATCGCGCCACCGGATCATCAGGTCCCGCCACCGGTACGAAGACCGGCCGGGTGCGGTAGGCGATCACAATGTTCAGCGCAAGCAATCCGCCGATCACCAGTCCGACGACGAGGAACTGCACGATCCGGGTGACCAAGACGGTAGAGAACACTGAACGGAAGCCCACCTCGCCGAACCACAACCAGTCCACATACGTATCGACCAGCCGCGACCCGATGATCATTACCACCAGAGCGACAGCCCCAACGGCGATCAGAATCCGGGCGCGCCGGGAGAGGGTGGGAACTCCGGCGGGAGGCCGATTGGCCACGGGACACGCTCCTCCGACGACGGCGATGCAGTGCAGACCCCCCTCGCCGCAGCCTGTGCACCCCTACGTCGGGTTGAGTCCTTCCTGTCCAACTCTACGGAGTGCTCTGTGGTTCCGATCCCGGCGGCCGCACCGCTGCGGTCAGTATCCGACTCCAATGCGACCATGGGCGGGTGAGCGAGCCGACGCCGTATCCATCCCGGTCCCACGCCTTGGAAGTCACTGCACGAGAGGTTGAGGAATTCGTTGCTGCCGCCGGCTGGGACCAGCAGCCGCAGCTGTTCGCGCTGGTACCGACCTCGACCTTGCTGGCCAGCCAGCCTGAATTGGCCGGCCAGCTGGACACCGGCGCCGAGCTCACCCCAGTGGCTCAGGAGGCCCTACCCGGCGGTGAGCTGGATGCCGCGCTGGCCAGCATTGAATGGCCCGAGGCAGTCACCGGCTGCGCGTTGGTCCAAGAAATCGTGATACTCCCGCCTGCAGCGCAGGCCGGTCTCGGCGAGCTGCCCGATGACCCAGCGGAGGCCCGCCGCGCTGCCGCCGGGCATCCGCAACGGCGGGAAGGCAGGCTGGTCGCGGCGGTGCTTCGGGACGGCATCGGGGCCTGTGTACTGCGGCTGCGCGCCGAGTCCGGCAACGACCAGGGAGACGACGAGTTAGTAGAAGACCCGCAGCTGGCCCCTAACCTGCTCCGAGCACTGCTAGAGACACTGCGATAGTGCGCTCACGAGC
>JALZCO010000027.1 GCA_030863015.1 Actinomycetota bacterium | reverse complement strand
CCTCCCTCTCCCTCAATTGTAAGTAGCCAGTTAGTGATCTAAACAACGTTCACGTCATGAACTAATTATTTGTGTAAATTACTGCGTTTGCTAGGGATCGGGGTCGCCGTGTTCACCGAACCATCGTGCGAGTCGGCCTCGGCGGCTGATCGCGCGGAGTCGGCGCTCGGTGGGGTCCCGGGTGGTGCCGGTGGTGACTATCAGGAGTTCGTCGCCAGTACGGAGGCTGGTGTCGGGTTGCGGGACTAACGCCTGCCCGTTGCGGATGATCAGGTTGATCACGGTAGGGCTGGGCAGGCGCAGTTCCAAGACGGTGACGCCATGCAGGCGCGAGCTGGGCGGGATGGTGAGGGTGAGCAGTTCGGTATTGACCCGGTCGAGAGGGGCGACTTCGACTGGAAGTTCGCGGGTGGTATCGGGGGAGGCGATCCGCAGCGTGCGAGCCAGAAAAGGCAGGGTCGGACCCTGGACGAGGGTGAAGACAACGACAGCAACGAACACGATGTCGAGAATCTGCTCGCTAGCGGGGATGCCGGAAACGATCGGGAATGTGGCGAGCACGATGGGTACGGCGCCCCGCAGCCCAGCCCAGGACACGAAGGCCTGATGCCGCCAGGAGACGCGGAACGGCAACAGGCACAGCACCACCGAGATCGGCCGGGCCAGCGCCAGCAGCACGCCGCCGATAACGACCGCGGGTAGCACGTGCTCAGGTAGCTCGCGGGGGGTGATAAGCAGCCCAAGCAGCACGAACAGCCCGATCTGCGCAAGCCAGGCGAGGCCCTCGGCGAACGAGCGGGTGGCGGCGCGGTGCGGTAGATCGGCGTTGCCCAGCACGAGTCCGGCCAGGTAGGCAGCGACGAACGCACTGGCCTGGGCGGCCCCGGCGGCAGCGAACGCGGCGATACCGAGACCAAAGGTCGCGAGCGGATACAGCCCAGACGATGGTAGGGCGATTTGACGCAGGGTTGTAACCCCGATCCGGCCAAGTACCAGTCCGATGACCGCGCCCGCGGCGAGTTGGTAGCCCAGATTGGCCATCACACCTAGAAGGCCGGTTTCGGTCAGTGGCGTGGCCGCGAACAGCAGCACGAGAATGACAGTGGGTGCGTCGTTGAAGCCGGATTCGGCTTCCAGGAGTCCGGCAAGTCGGCGGGGCACCGGTAGGTGGCGCAGTACAGAGAACACCGCGGCGGCGTCAGTGGACGACACGATCGCCCCGAGCAACAGCGCCAGCTGCCAGTCCATCCCCAGCAGGTAGTGCGCGCCGGCCGCAGTGATGATCACGCTGATGCCGACGCCGATGGTGGCGAGCACTCCGGCCGGAGCCAGCACGGCGCGGACGTCGGACCACTTGGTGGTAAGACCACCCTCAACCAGGATCATCGCCAGGGCCGCGATGCCGAGGTTCTGCGCAAGCTGTGCGTTGTCGAACTCCAGCCCGAGCCCGTCCTCACCGATGGCGACCCCGAGGGCGAGGAATAGCAGCAGGCTGGGCAGGCCGAGCCGTGCGGCGGCTCGGGCAGCCCCGATGCTCACCAGCAGCACGACAGCACCGGCCAGCAGCACAAGGTAGAGCTGGGTCAGTGCCATCAGACCACGCCGACCACTGATCGACTCCTCAGCCGAGTGGCCCAGGCGGCGACCGCTGCTGCCGGACAGAAAGATTGCTCCGATGCTCTCCGACCGGGGTGTGGCAGCTCCTGCACGGCACACCGGAATCGGAAGTCCCCACCGCAGGATTTCACCACCCCGATGGTGGCGATGCGCAGCAGTTGTGGAACCTGACCATGCTCATCCCGGAGTGCCCGCGCCTCTTCCTTGTCTACTGGGGTCGCGGTGAACTCATTGATCACCTACTCGTGTCCCATGTCCGAGTTAAGGCAACACAACCGTGATGACCGGGGGAGACTGGCATACGCTCCATCATCAACCAGCCGCCTACCGGCAGGCCGAGCCGCCTCTGATCACCGGCTGTTGCGCAAGATCCCGAGCAGACTCCAAAGGTTGCACGCGGGGTTGCAGTTGCATGCCGTTCAAGCCAGTCCGGTGCGGTCCCCCACAAAAATCACGTCCTGACCGGGACCTGTGGACCTGATGAGACCACAGATCAACGGACTCGTAATGAGCAGACCTATAGGGCATCCGGGCTCCAGCCAGGCATAGCCTCGCGGGCGACGTTCACTTCGCATCGGTAGCAAACGGAAGCGCAAGCAACATTACTGGCCCACATTCAACCGTGTACAACCATCATTTCGCCTTCTAGCTACCAGCAACAACAGCGTTCAACGATGTTAACTAGCAGACCTGATCCGGCTTCGGGAACAAGAGTCCACGCGCACGCTTGGGTGCTCATTGCTGTCACCATGCATCGTCCTGCCGCAGCGCAGCGTGACGTGATTGTGGGTCCATGGGTCCATGGGTCAGTTGGGGAG
>JALZCO010000022.1 GCA_030863015.1 Actinomycetota bacterium | reverse complement strand
ACCTGGCTCCGTATGTCGGGGCCAGCATGGACATCAAGCGCCGGGATGCTGCGATCATGCGTCCGAGCAAGCCCACGCTGATCACCAGCTGCCAAACCGGCGCCGGTCTACAAGAAGTGGCGGCCACAATCACCCATGACGTGCTGTTCACCGAGCTGGTGAGAACAGATGTCTCGCGTTCCTAGCGAGACCGGTGGAGCCACGTTGCGGGATCGCGTCGCGGTCGAACGGTTACCAGCCGTATTTGCCTGCTACGAGCAGGAACCGGAGCAGATGTCAGCCGGCGCCCCGGGCAAAGTCGGTTTGCTGGAGCTTCAGTTCGAGGCCGGCGGGGAGCGCACCCGGCTACTCCCCAGCTATGCCAGTGGTCCCAACCGGGTCCAGCGAGCGCTGCACCTTGACTCCGCACTGCCCGGCATGGCCTATGCCATCATCCAGTCGGTCAGTGGCGGCGTGCTCCAAGGTGACCGGCTCGGCTTGTCAATTACGGTCAGCGATGGCGCGAATGCCCACCTGACCACGCAGTCGGCGACGAAGCTCTACCGGATGGAACGCAACTACGCGACCCAGTCGGTGCGAATCATTGTCGAACCGGGTGGATACCTGGAGTACCTCCCGGACTACCTCATCCCTTATCGCGGAGCGCGCTTTTATCAGGAGACCCAGCTCGTCGTAGCCGAGGACGCGACGCTCGTGTACGCCGAAGCGCTCGCACCCGGCCGAGCCGCCGCTGGTGAGGAGTTCGACTACGAGCTGCTCTTCTTCCGAACGCAAGCAGCTGACCTTGGTGGTCGGCGCCGGTTCACCGACACGATGGTGCTGTCGCCGGGTCACTGGCACCCCCGACGGCTTCTCGGTGGGCACAGCAATATGGCGACGATGTACGTCCTGACTCACCAAGTGGGGACAAAGGCCCTGGCCGATCGACTGCATGCAGTCGTCCAGGAGGCCTGTGACGTCTTCGGCAGCGCGAGCGCCTTACCGGGTAACGATGGCGTGGTCCTGCGCGCACTTGCCGATGATTGCGGCTCGATCCAGGCGGTTGTGCATAACGCGTGGTCTGCCGTCCGCGCAGAGCTCCTCGGCAGCGGGGTCCCCAATATCGCAGCCGTCAAGTACGGCACCCAGCCGAAGAGCCGTCCCGGGGACCGGAATCTGAAAAGAGGGCGCTATGAACAACCAGCCTCGCTCCTCTGAGGAATCCGGATCCAGCGGCCACCGTTCCACTGCGAAGGCCCGACCGGCGCCCCACCGCGCCACCGCATCCGGCTGGTACCGGCAGCTCGGCGTATCTCCATTGGGCAAGCATGGGGCATTGCGGTGGATCGACTGGATCCTTCGGGGCATCGGCCAGGTGGTGTTCCAGAACAACTGGCTGTCCGGTCTCATCATCGTGGCCGCAATCTATTTCAACTCGTGGGTATACGGCACTGCTTGCCTGGTCGGCACCATCGCCAGCACGCTCACCGCCCAGGCGCTGGGCATGAATCAGAGCATGATCAGAGATGGGCTGTTCGGTTTCAACGGCGCGCTCCTGGCCATTGGCCTCAACGCCTATATGAGCCAGGACTTCACCAAAGGTGACCTTCCCGATTGGCGGCTTTACGTCTACATCGTGCTCGGCGCCGCGTTCACCTCGGTAGTCGTTGCAGCACTGGCGACCCTACTTGCACCGTACAGAGTTCCGGTGCTGACTGCGCCCTTTGTGCTGACTGCGTGGCTGTTCATCTTCGCCGTAGTACGTTTCAGCACTCTTGAGCCCGGCCCACTGCTGGCTCCAGCCGCACCCATGCCGTTCAACGGCCCCACCGACTACAGCTGGATCACCTGGTACCAGGGGATCGGCAATGGTATTGGCGAAGTCTTCTTCCAGGACAACTGGCTGTCTGGCCTTATCATCTTAATCGGCATTCTGGTAAATTCTCGCATCGCAGCCGCCATGGCTTTCGCCGGATCGACAATCGCCGTCGGCGTAGCGATTGTGCTAGGCGCCGCAGAATCGTCCATCAGGACGGGCCTGTTCGGCTTCAACGCCGTTCTCACTGCGCTGGCCATCGGCGGCATCTTCTACGTCCTCACCTTCCGCGGCCTGCTCTATACGCTCTTCGGAGTCGTGGTGACGACCTGGGTCTGGGCCGCCGTCGCCGTCGCGCTGTCGCCGGTCGGGATGCCCACCTTTACTTCCGCTTTCGTCATCGTCACCTGGCTCATGATCATGGCCAAGGGCGGTGTGGGTGGGCTAACCGCAGTACCGCCCGACGAAGCCACCACCCCCGAGGACAATCTCCGTCGCTGGCGAGCCTCCATCGCCAGCTAGTCCAGGAAGCGTGATCGCGCCTGTTCGGCGGGGGGGATCCACCGGTGGCAACCGATCACCTCAGCTCCTGCCGTGTTGTTCCCGCTCGCGCAGTACGTCTGCTGCTGTTTCGGCGAGGACATAGATCAGTTCCATGAGGTCGGCCGGTTCCATGTGGGTCCGCAGAGATCGTGCGGCTGCGCCAGGGTCGTCGAGGCGGACGGACAGCATGCGGGGTCGAGAGCCGGTCTGGGCCATCACCCGGTGCGCGGACCGTGGTCCGGGGAAGACATCAGCGTGGAGATCAGGCGCGTCCTTGGCGAGCCTCCCGAACTCCACCGGCGGAGCCAGGGACGGAAGCGGGCTGGGCGGTGCGCTCGCCAGGGATCGGGCAGCGGTCGGGATGGTCATGGCGCTTCACCTGCCTGGGATTCGGTGTCGTGCACCAGGGGATATTGCTTAATCGAGCCCCCGCAGCGAGGCGTTACCGGACCACCGGGCGTCGGAGCGACCCATGGGTCAGCTAGCCCGACCGCGCACGGGAAGTGCTCGCACCGTTCGCAAGGAGCTGACCTGCGTAACGCTGGCCGCTGGTGACCGGAGTGAACTGGCTGCGGCACATCAGCACGGGCTCGCCAGCGGTGAGTTCGAATCCGGCCTCAGCGGCGTGTCGCTTCCTCACGGCGCCGTCCGGCGCATGGCACCCACCACCACTATCCCGCCGGCAATGAGCAAGCCGACCAGCGCACCGGTGCCAGCCGCGACCAGCGGCTGCGGGTTCACCGGCTCGGGCAGCGGGTAGGGCGGCGTCAGCAACTGGGCATCCGGTCCCACCTGGCCGGTGAGTTTGACTTCGTCGATCCGGGCTTGGATCACCTTCTCCCGGTCCAAGGATGCAGCTAGCTGTGCTCGGACTTCGTTGAGGGAAGTCTGGGTGGCGGTGCCGGCTAACACCCCAGCAGTCAGTTCCTGCACCCGCGCTTGCAGCTGGGCGGTGTTCTGGCGGGCGTCAGCAAGCTGGGCCTCGAGGTTGCGGGCCACTCCGCTGGGCTGGCCGGCGAGCGCCAGGTAGCCGTCCAGCACGGCCTGCAGCGTCTGCATCGCGGCCGGCTCGGTGCGACCGTGGGCCTCGACCTGGATGACCTCGCTGTTCTCCAGGACCTTCACGCTGACCTCCTTGTCCAGGTCCTCGAACTGCCGACCCTGCTTCTGCGCGACCGAGCCGAGCACGGCCCGGCTTTTCAGCAACACCAGCTGCGTGCTGAGCTGGCGATCCTGCCGAAGAGGGTCACCGCCCTGGTCCTGGCTGATGGGGTAGAAGATTTCTGCGCGCGCTCCGTAGGTTTTGGGCAACACCAGCGCGCCGGCCAGCCCGCCGGCAGTGCCCAGCAGGACGATCGTCAACGCCAGCAAGACCAAGCGCGCCGTCAACCGGCCGCCACCGCGGTCTTCGGTGGAACGTTCAATCCGACTCGCCGAACGCTGCGGTAGCCGCAGCTGCTCTTCGTAGCCCATCGGATGTCCATTCGACTAGCTCACCCGTACTAAAGAATTACCAGACAGGCATAACCTGCTTGGCCTGCCGGATGGCCCTGATCTCCTAGATCGGTCCGCCGCCCAGTGGTGCAGATCTTTGACTTATCTAAGCTCACTATTACTTTTTGTTACCATGACAGCACTCACAGTCACCACAGCAAGTAGAGCAGCTACATGGACTCAAGGCCCGCACTTACAATCCCACCGACGCTGCCGCAGTGTGTCGGGCCTGGTTCCCGGCATCTCACGGACCTTGACCTACCGGGTGCACGCCCGCGATCTCGTCAACACCTTGTTCCAGAGTCGTTCGAGTTCGCCCGGAAACCGGCCGTGCTCGCCACCGGCATCTTGGTGGCACTGTACGAGTGGCCTGCAATGGACGCGCTACGCCGGTTTATCCGTGATGACGAGGACACCTTGGGCACCGGGGTTTCCCTTCCCATCAAGCGCCAGTGTGCGCCGGCACAAGGCTGACCGTCACTGCGCGGTGCGCCAGCATCAGCGGCAAAGTCAGCCGGTGGGATGTCTGCGTCAACGATGGGACGCAGATCGTGGCTTGCGGATGGGGTGGAATTCGCGGTGGTGCATACGGTGACATTTCTCGCGCGGCACATGCTCACGCCGGCCGACGGTCCGACCCTACATAGCTTCAACCAGCTAGATCACGAACGCGCCAGGGGTGACCGAGACCTGATGATCAACTGCGGGACCGAATAGACAAATCACGTCCTGGTGCTGGATCGCCTTCACCAGCTCGCCCAGGCGGCTGGGCTGCTCTCGGGTGCTGCTGCATGATCTGCGACACCCGGCGGCGACGCTGACGCTCACCTAAGACGTGCCACTCCCGCGCCGTTGGATCGGCTGGTTCGCATCCACGCGCACAGCGAGTGCCCGCCTTCGACAACAGCCGTACGCCGATCACTGGCTCGTGAAAGACGCTCATCTAAGGGAGTAGAAGCTCGACGTCCCCGTGAGGGTCGCGCCGCGGGGCCTAGCCAGAGAGATTAGGTCTCCAGCGTGTGGTCAAAGCAGGTCGAACGGATCGAGGCGCTGTCCGTTCCAGATCTGCCGGGATGGCTGCTCCGGGTAGGAGGCCGTGCTCGGGCTGGGGTCGAGCAGGCGGGTGAGCCGCTGGTCAGCCTGGTAGGCGGGCCAGCCCGGATCACCGTGGGTGGCGAACGCCGTCCAGGCGCGGCGGATCTCACCGGCGAGCGCGAGGGCCTCGGCGGAGGGTTCCTGCTCCTCCAGCAG
>JALZCO010000526.1 GCA_030863015.1 Actinomycetota bacterium | reverse complement strand
GGATACCGATCGCCGCGCTGGCTGGCGGGCTCAGCGCCGCCGCACTGGTCTACGCACTGGCCTGGCGGGGCGGCATCGAGGGTTACCGATTAGTACTCGTGGGCATTGGGATGGACGTAGTGTGCCGGGCGATCATCTCCTGGATGCTGGTCATCGCACAGATCTTCGCCGCCGCCCAGGCCACGGTCTGGCTCATCGGCAGCCTCAACGGCCGCGGCTGGGAGCACGTCATGCCGGTCGCGCTGGCGCTGGCAGTGCTGGTGCCGGTGGCGCTGCTGCTGACCTTCGGGTTGGGTGCGCTCCAACTGAGCGACGACACCGCCCGTGGCCTCGGCGTTCGGGTGAACCGAACCCGCACGGCGTTGATCATCGTAGCCGTCGTGCTGGCCGCGGTGGCCGCATCCAGCGCGGGCCCGATCGTGTTCGTCGCGCTGGTGGTTCCCCAAATCTGCCAGCGCCTGATCGGCGCGGCCCGCCCACCACTGCTGACCTCAGCGGTCTACGGCGCGCTGCTCACCGTGACTGCGGACCTCATCGCACGGACCGTGCTCGGCAGCGAGCTGCCGGTGGGAATCGTCACCGCCGTACTCGGCGCGCCCTACCTGCTTTACCTGCTTGTCCGCCGCAACCGGAAGGTGTCCACCGCATGACTGACCGGATCCGTCTGCAAGCCCGCGACCTGCAGCTGGCTTACGACGACAACGTCGTGGTCGATGGGCTGGACCTCGATGTGCTGGACGGCACCGTCACCGCGGTCATCGGTCCGAACGGTTGCGGTAAGTCGACCATGCTGCGTGCCCTGGGCCGGCTCCTGCGGCCCAAGCGGGGTCATGTGCTGCTGGACGGCAAGCGGATCGACCGGATGCCCACCCGGGAGGTCGCGAAGGTGCTGGGAGTCCTGCCACAGTCTCCGATCGCACCCGAGGGCCTCACCGTCGCCGACCTGATCGCCCGCGGCCGGCACCCCCATCAGGCCTGGTACCGGCAATGGTCCTCGGACGACGAGGAAGCGGTGGCCGAGGCGCTGGGCTGGACCGGCATTACGGAGTTCGCCGAGCGGACCGTTGACGAGCTGTCCGGCGGCCAACGGCAGCGCGCGTGGATCTCGATGGCGCTGGCCCAGGGCACTGACCTGGTACTGCTCGACGAGCCCACCACGTTCCTGGATCTGGCCCACCAGGTCGACGTGCTCGACCTGGTGGAGCGGCTGAACACCGAGGCCGGGCGCACCGTGGTCATGGTGCTGCACGACCTCAACATGGCCGCCCGCTACGCGCAGCGGCTGATCGCGATGCGTGCCGGGCGGATCATCGCCCAGGGTCCACCCCATGAGGTGCTCACCGAGTCCCTGCTGCGCGAGGTGTTCGAGCTCGACGCGCGGGTGCTCACCGATCCGGTCGCCGGCACCCCGCTGATCGTTCCCGTCGGCCGCCGCAACCGCCAGCCGGCCAACCGGGAGGTTCCTGCCACGAGCTTCACCACCTGAAACCCGGAGGAACTGCGATGCCCGTTCGGGTTGTGCCCCTCGCCGGCTCGCTATGCCTGGCACTGATCCTCCTGGCAGCGGTCGCCTGTGCCGGGGACACCACGATGGCCTATGCCTCGGATGGCCTGCGCACGTCGCTGGAGAGCAGTCCCGTGTTCCGGGCTGCCCCGGCCGTCCGCAGCGGCCACTATCTCCCGGTCAGCGTGGACACGATCAGCGCGCTGCGCCTGCCGTCGGTGCTGTCCACTCCCTACGGCTTGGATCAGCTCGAGCCGGGCTTGGCCAAGGCGCTGGGCTGATTGTCACGTACAGGTTGCAGGCATGGGTGGGATGCGTTGTTCCCGACCTGCACCCTCGCGGCGCAGGTACGAGCCTGCCGCCACAGAGCGTGGATCGCGTGACGTTCCGCGGAAGTGGGTCGTCGCTGCTCAGGGAGGCGATCGCCGGACAGCGGTGGGTGCTGCTGGGGGCCGTAACTCTGCTCGCCGGCTGGCAGGCCGCCGAGGCGCTGGTGCCGGTGTTGGTGGGTGTGATCATCGATCGGGCCATCGCGACCGGTGACGCCGCAGCGTTGGCCGGGTGGCTGGTTGTCCTCGCCGCGCTGTTCACCGCCCTGACGATGGGCTTCCGATTCGGCGCTCGACTGACGGCACGCGCCACCGAGCACGCCGGGTTGGACCTGCGGGTGGCCATCACCCGCCGGGTGCTCGACCCCCGCGGTGGGACCGGAACGGGGCGGCTGCCCGGTGAGTTGCTCAGTATCGCCACCGCCGACGTGTCCCGTGTCGCGCGGATCAACGAAACGGTGGCCAGGGCTGTGGTCGCGGCCTCGGGGTTGACCGTCGCGGCAGTGGTCCTGCTGAGCGCATCAGTCCAGCTGGGGCTGGTCGTGCTGGTCGGCTTGCCCCCGGTGCTCATCGCGTTGAACATGCTGACCGGGCCACTGGAGCGGCGCAGCACCGCCGAGCAGGAGCAGGCCGCACGCGCCACCGCGGTGGCCAGCGACCTCATCGGCGGGCTGCGGG
>JALZCO010000509.1 GCA_030863015.1 Actinomycetota bacterium | reverse complement strand
TCCCAAGACGTCGGCGATGGCCGTTTCCACCCCGTAAGTATTCAGCGCTGTTAAGGGTTCTCGACCGGCAGCGCTGAACCTATGTAGAGTGTTGAATAGCATGCGGGGGAACCAACAGGTTCAACTCCATTCGGGAGGTCGGCGGTTCCATCTCGCACTGGCGGTCCGTCCGAGTATAGCAATTAGGCCTGCGTACCTAATGTGACCAAGACCGCGTGACCGTAGGAGGACGGCTGATTGGGCAGTGGTGCAGCAGGAGGTAGTCCGATGCGCCGATAGCCCGACAGACTAGAGTTGAGGAGTCGATGCGCATCGTGCGCTTCCGAACAACTCGCTGCCAGCAAAGCGCACGCGAGCTCTTCGCCGCCGTTGGGCTCCGAAAGCCACCAGGCGGCGGCATTGACCAGCGCGAGGCGTTGTATCGCGGATAGCTGCGCCTCACGCTCGCCCAGGACTGCCAGGGCGGCCAAACGTTGTCGGTTGGAGATAACGCGTGAACCGCGAGAGGATCGCGTGATCGGCTCATCGTGATCGTCGAGCGCCGCAGCGGCCAACTCCAACGTCCGCGACAGGACGAACGCGTCCAGGTGCGGCCGAGTTGAGTGGTGGAAGATCCGCGATACTGACGACCACTCCTGCAGCACCCGGGCCACCGACCGAGCACTCCAGGATGCAAGCCGCAGCACCACGTTCGGGGATCACGGACGGCTGGAGCCCCGACTGCGACCGATGCGCGGCCTTACCAGCTCCGCTGCGCACGAGTAATCAGCGCCGGGCACGCGTTCATTCAGAACATCCGCCGCGGCCATTACGAACTCGGGGCCGAAAAAGGAGTAAATCTACGGGTCATGGCTGTCTTCGGTGAGCTTGCCTGGCGATCTGATCAACTAGATTAACGATCTCGCCTGCCCGGCCTCGCGCAACGCACAGCCCCACCACCAGCACGACCGCCTGGGTGCACCTGGACACTCATGAGATCAGGAACCCGATAGACTGCACCGGTGATCCATGAGGACAATGCGGCCGACTTCACCAGCGCATTCGCGTCAGCACAGAGTTCTGCCGCGTTGGTCGAACCCACCAGCCAGTTCTTCGCTACGGCCGATGTTCCATATCTGGCCACCGTCAACACCGCCAGTAATGGCGATCTCTGGGCGAGCTGCTGGGCTAACGATGGTGCGCTGTACTCGGCCGCCGGGGATGGCCGCGGCTTTTCAGCAAACGATAAGGACTTCGCCGACATCGTGGTGAACAGGATCACCGGTACGCCACCGACCGGCATCAGCGGTGTCCGGCTTAGCGGTGGGGGCCAGGTAGCAAAGATCTGGACGGCAGGTAACTACAACCGCAAGCCCACTGGAATGGTCGCCGTTGACGGCAATGGCAACGGCCGTGATGAGCTGTACCTGGTCGTACAGGACCTATGCACCGGACCGGGTAACCTCATTTTCAACGACGCCCCGGCCGCGAGCGTGTCGGTCTCCACCGACTACGGCAGGACTTGGCGGACCACCAATGCGCCGATGTTCACCGACCACGTCTTCACCACGATCTTCTTTTTGGACTTCGGCCAGAGCAACCGCAACGCTTCGGTGCTTGGCCCGGGCGGCGCGGCCTACGTTTACGCCTATGGACTGGATAACAACTGGCGCGACTCGTTTAGCAACACCGTTGCTGATCCGCAGGACCTCTACCTGGCACGAGTACCGAAAGGCTCCATTCAAAACCGCGCGAGCTGGCAGTTTTTCACCGGCACCGACGGCTCCGGTGCCCCCACCTGGAGCAGCGACATCGGCCGCAGGGTCGCGGTGTTGCATGATGAACGTCGGGAGTATCCGGGCACGGTAACCTCGGATGGCTGTTCGGTCTTGTCGCAGGGCGGTGTCGTCTACAACGCCCCGCTGCGCCGCTACCTCTACACCTCCTGGACCGAGTACACCTACGAGTTCTACGAGGCACCGCATCCGTGGGGGCCGTGGAAACTGTTCTTGCACAAGGACTTCGGGCCATACCCATGGTGGGGCGATGGCTCGGCCATTGGGCCCAAGAACGGCGGGTACGCCACCACCCTTCCGTCGAAGTTCATCAGCGCCGACGGTCGGCGGATGTGGATGCAGTGCAACTGGTTCGTCGGACTCGGCGCAGGAAGCGACAACTACAAGTTCTCGCTGCGTCCGCTGACGGTCAGTCCCTATCAAGTGGGCACGCCGAGCAACCCGGCAAACCCATCGGTAAACCTGGCACGAGCCGGGGACGCGGTGCCGATCGACAAGACCTCCCACTACGGGAAACTGGCCTATCTCAACGACGGCAATCCCTCGGCCAGTGAGGACAGCTGGGATGGCTCACCCAAGGATGCCGACCGCTGGGGCATCACCTGGTCAAGGCCGTACAACCTCGACCGGGTCGTCTACACGACCGGAGCGATGTTCCCTGACGGAGGTTGGTTCGCCAGCGGGTTGACCGTCCAGATCAGAAACAACTTCGTCTGGACAACCGTCACCGACCTCGCGATCAACCCCGCCTACCCCTACGACGCCAACGCGGGTCCCCATCGACGGTTCACGCTGACCTTCGCCAACACCTCAGGCGATGGGGCCCGCATCGTCGGCAGCCCGGGCGGCAGCGCGAGCTTCACCTCGATCAGCGAGCTCGAGGTTTACTTCGACGGTTAAGCGCGGTTCATGTCAACCGGGCGCCACACCGCGAACGTCAAACGGCAATACCGGGCCGATAGGGCCTCCAGGGAGACTCTTTGACCGTATGCTCTGATTGCAATGGTAATGGTGGAGTAATGTGGCCCGCGTATGTTTATGTAGGCACTTTGCATTGAAGAATCAGCGTATCGCTGGCTGATCACTAATGGCGATTGGTTTTTCAATGAGATGCGGCTAGGGCTCAGAGTCAGATGGGGCGAGCCAGGGAGCATGTGCAGGTGCGTGCGGACACAGTGTCCACTTCCGGGTGACTCGGTCGACGCCTATTGGGTACACCGTCAGGGCACCGTCGGCCTCGATGTGCAGGCGGAGGAATGCTTGAGGTCCTGGTGGTGCAGGGGTGCGTATCCCTCGTTTCCGTGCAAGCCAAGGCAGTCGGTAACCCACAGGTAACCAGACAGCCCCACCATTCCCCCAACGCCACCCAGCACGCCGACCATGCTAAGGAAGGTGACCAATGACCACCCGCGCCCAAGCCCGAATGCAGACGACAGCCAGGAGGCGGCAATCATGACCCCAGCCACGCTCGCGACCTGCAGCGCCGAATGGACCATCCCCAGCAGGAATTGGCCGACGCCGCTGGCCTCGTGGGCAAAGCGAACCATCCCAGCCAACAAGCCGATCATAAGCAGGATGAGCAGGAAAGACGTCGGGCTCTGCCACACAGCCCGACGCAAGTCGCCGAGGCTGAGCTAGATGTGCCGGTCTCCTAGATGCAGTCCCATGATGAACGCCAACAGCACTTGGACGGTGCCGAACACCGCGGCAAGGGGGAAGGTTGTAAGCAGGAAGCAGCCAGATTCGCTTCCTCAGCCGTTTCGATACCGCTGGCGACGGATAGGTGCCGGCCCTGCAGTAGCTGATGGCTCCTTCGGCTCCGGGGAGGTCCATGCGCTCGGGAAGGCCGTGTGTGGGGTGCAAGAAGGCACCGCCGCCGCCCGAGGTGCCGCCCGAGGTGATGTGCTGGCGGGCGTCATCCTCCTCATAGCGGGCGTAGTAGTGTCTTCCGCTTTTGAGGTACAGCAACAGCTGGGCACCATTCGGCTGATGATCTCGCACTCGAGGTATTCCACATCGCGGTCGGAATGAATTTCTCCTGCTTTCTGCCGCTTTCGACCTCCTTGGCCATGCACAGGATGATGCGATCCCCGGGTTGCACCTGATTGACGGCGACGTCGGCGAAGTATTGCCGTTGGGCTTCGTCGATGTAGGCCCCGAACTGGATGTCGATTCCCCACAGCCACAGCCGTTCGGGAGCTTGACCGCGAAGTAGCTCCGGGCTGGCGGGTTTTCCATCCGCCGATCCAGTGGTTGCGACAGAAGATATTGGTGAAGTTGGCCAGCCCGTCGTACCAGTCATGGCTTTCCGGGATGGCGAACAGCATCACGACCTAAGCCGCACGGTCGATCGGGGACTGCGGAAGGAACGGTGCTGTGGCCAACACCGCCGACCCGTCGGACTGGCAAACCACCCGTCGGCGGCTGCGGCTGGCCCCGTAAGGTACGGGTGCCTGTGGCGGTGCCGTTTTTGACAATTACCGAGCAGAACGAGTATCGGATGGTCGTTTGTCCCAGTCCAGCTTCGCCACGAACATGGCACGGCGGGTGGGGGTGGTGTAGGCGTGGAAGACCAAAAAATCGTGCCGGTGGGTGTGCAGCACGTCCTGTCCGCCCGGATTCGGGTACGCGTCGTCGAGCGTGTGCTGGTTGAGCAACTGTCCGGGGCGCTTGACAAACTCATCACCCAGCGCATCCGCGGTCGCGTAATTGATGAAGTAGCGGCCGCTGCTGTAACCGTTGCCCGAGTAAAACAGCACATACTTGCCGCCGTGGCGAATAATCGCTGGGGCCTCCACAACGTTGTCTTCATCGGCCCGGTCCGCCCGGATCAGCGCCCGCCGGTGACCGATCGTTGCCGTGCCGTCGACGTTGAGCCGTTGTAGCCAGATCGTGGCGTTGCCCTGGCGGGTGCCGCGGTAGAGCAGGTACTGCCTGCCGTCGGTGTCGGTGAACGGCTCGGGGTCGATGTCTTCGGCATCCCCGGGCTGGCACACCAACGGTTGAGATCCGATCGAGTGGAACGGACCCTGCGGCGCCCACGCCCGCGCGACCCCAATGCACTGGGTGTGCTGGCTTGCCGAGTGGGCGGTGAAGTACAGCAAATAGCCGTCGTCGCCGCGGGCGGTGACCGCCGGTGCCCACACGTTGCCCTCATTGACGGTCTCATCTACCCAGGCCGGCAGCTCGGGCATGGCATCGCGGGCGGGGCTCCACCCACCAGTCAGGCTAGTCGAGCTCTGCACCGGAATATGAAAGGTCTTGGCTCCGTAGCGGCTGGACGTGGAGTAGGCGTAGTAGGTGCCGCTGACCGACAGGACCGTCGGGTCCGGAAAATCGTGTGGAATCGACGGCTCAATCGGCGCCCGCAGTGCCGCCCCGGTGGTCGTCACGACCATCGCCGCGACCGCCGGCACGGTCATCAGCGGGGTTCTCCAGCCGCGACCCGCTAGAAAAGACATGGCCACGAAAACTAAACCCACGACTGGAGACCACCCTGCGCGGGTCGTCACCCAGCTGCCCGCGTGCCCACTCGACCGGGCATGTAGGGGATCGTCACGGTCCACCAGCACCGCGGCACCCTTACTACAGAGGCCGAGATCCGGTGACCGGCAAGCAGGTGATGCTGACCGGTTCGGCAGAGGACGAGGACGCGGCGATCAAGCTGCGGGACAAGTTCCGGCGGCAGGTCGCGGAGGCGACGGCGGCGCGGACGAGCGTGACGTTGGGCTACCTGCTTGACGAGTGGCTAGCTGGTCACCAAGTCGAGGAGACCACCCGGGCCAGCTACCGGGTAGCGATCGAGAACTTCCTCAAGCCCGCAGTCGGCGACACTTCGCTGAGGCGGCGGGCGCAGCTCGGTGCGCGCCCGTTTGAGCAGCTTGGCTGGCAGACCGACCACCAAGGTGAAGCCAGTGCCGCGCACACCGTCTAACGCGGTAAACGGCGGCCATGTCCAGTCCGCACACCACCGGCAGCGGGGCGCAGCCGTAGCGAGCCGGGCAGCACTACGAAGCTCCGTCTGTACCCGGATGACACCCTTGACTGCAGACGGCCTTCAACACTTGTACCGATTACTAACTTGTTCGGCACATTAGACCGTGAAATGATCTGCACGCCTTTTGGCCGTGGCGCTCGGTACATCATGAAAATGACGAAACTTGAGGCCTTGCACCAGAACCACGGATCAGTGGAGCGCGCATGCGGGCGCCGACGGAGTATGAGACCGAGCTGGCGAGGCTAACTCTGCCCCGCCGGGGAGTGTCCGTACGATACGGCGATGAGCCGGATCAATACGGCGAACTATGGTTGGCAGGCGGTAACGGTCCGCATCCGGTGGCCGTGCTGCTGCACGGGGGATACTGGCGGGCTCGCTACCGGCTCGATCTGATGAACGCCATCGCCGACGATCTGTGTCGCATCGGCTTTTGCGTGTGGAATCTTGAGTACCGTCGGGTGGGCCTGCCGGGCGGTGGTTGGCCCGGCACCTTCAACGACGTGGCGGCCGGATTCGGCATCCTCTGCCGGCTGGCTTGCGCGTACCGGCTAGACCTCGGCCGGGTCGCCGTCGTCGGCCACTCAGCGGGCGGACATCTGGCCCTGTGGTTGGCCGCGCGGGTCGCCCGCCCGCCACGGCTGCGGCCTGCGCTGGTGGTCGGTCTGGCCCCGGTCAGCGACCTCGTCGCCGCGCATTTGCAGCGGCTGTCGGGCGACGCCGTGGCGGAGCTGCTCGGCGCGGCTTACGTCGACGCGCCCGAGCTTTACCGGACCGCGTCGCCCGCCGCGCTAGTGCCGCTCGGAATCCGCCAGTTGATCGTCCATGGCACTGCAGACAACACAGTGCCGTACGCGATGAGTATTGCCTTTCACGCCGCGGCCCGAGCCGGCGGAGATGCGTGTGAGCTGCTCGCCCTCCCTGACACCGGACATTTTGAGCTGATCGATCCTGGCACCCCGGTGTGGCGGCGGATCAGCAGACGCATCATCGAAATCATGGGCTCGCGTGTCACAGGGGGTGTAGAAGAACCGGAGACGCCGACCGGCGCGGCCTGACCCGCTGTGCTGTTCCAGGCTCCCTACGGCGAGGTCCGACTCGACATAGCTTCCCGTCTGGCGCTACACGGCTGAAATTGGCCGTGGGGTCCGATGGGGTCGCCGGCGTCCAGGTGGGGCCGGTAGTGGTCGGCGAAGATGGTGGCAACGAGTTCGCGGCGGCTGCGCACGCCGGTCTTGGTGAAGATCGCCTTGAGATAGTCCTGCACGGTGAGTGGGGAGAGGTGCAGTGCGGCGGCGATGGCCGCGGTGGAGTTGCCCCGCAGCACCTGCGCGGTGATCTCGCGCTCGCGGCGGCTCAGGCCGTAGGCGGCGACGATGAGCTCGGCGAGCTCGCTCGGCCGGGCCGGTTCCATGATGACCGCGGTCGGGGCCTGCGGGTCGTCCCCCATGCGGGTGCCGTGCAGCACGATCCATCGCCCGCTGCGGGTGCGGGCCCGGGCTCGCGCCGGCGGGGCGTCTGCTCCGGAGGCGGCGAACCGGGCGCGGGTGGCGACGGTGAGTACAGGGTGCGGCAGGGCCTGTTGGGTCGGGCTGTCATCGTCGAGGAGCTCGGCGAGCAGCGGGGTTGCGACGTCGTTGGCCCCGACTAGCTGCCCGGTCCGGTCGACCAGCACCAGGGCGGGTCCCGGGCAGGACGCCCGGTCGGGCGCGGTGACCGCGTCGAGCAGCAGAGCGCGGCGCAGCCCACTGGCGATCACCGCGCCGACTTCGGCCACGAACGCGGCCTCGTCCTCGCTGAATTCGCACCCTCGGCGGTCCCGGTAGAACGCGCCGACCCCCCAGCACAGGCCGTCGGCGACGAAGGAGACACGCAGCTCGTCGCCGATCCCACGCGGACCCAGTAGCTCCCGGAACCGTGGACTGGACTGCGGGTGGCCGTGGGTGGCGGTACTCAGCACGGCGACCGGCCAGGGCCGCCGCGCCAACCACGCCCACTTGTTCACATCATCGATCTCGTACTCGTGCATGGGCAACCGGGGCTCGCTGCGCAGGTTGTGCAAGACCTCGTTGGTGAACAGCAGGGTGGCCGGGTCGACGGTGTGCCAGCAGGCGTGGTCGAAGGGCATCAGCCGGGCCAGCCGATCCCCGGTGGCGGTGAACACCATGCGGGCGTCCAGCCCACGGTGGCACAGGCTGGTGATCTCACTTTTCGTCCGCCGCCGCTCCCGGTCCATGCCTTGTCCCCCCTTGGCTGTCGGGGCTCGATGCTACGCACCGTGCGCAGCCCGCACACCCAGATTTCTGGGGACCGCACCGCCGTAAAAACCCCAGGATCTGGGATGGGCTCGGCCGGCTTCCCTTCCTAACGTCGGTTCACCCCGACCCCCCGAGGAGGACCGCCGTGACCACCACAGCTGAGACCGACCTGCGGGTCGCGCCGTACCAGATCGCCGCGGAGACCTACATCATCCCCCAGCTGCTCGCGGCGCCGCCGATCGGCATGCTCTACGTCAACTCCATGGTGATCAGAGGCCGGGAACCGGTGATCGTCGATACCGGCGCTCCTTCCAACCGCCACCAATGGCTCCAGGACGCGTGGAACCTTGTCGACCCGGCCGACGTGCGCTGGGTGTTCCTCACCCACGACGACCCCGACCATGCCGGCAACCTGCGCCAGGTGATGGACGCCTGCCCGAACGCGACCCTGGTCACCACCTGGTTCTCCATGGCCCGCTACGGGATAGACAGCGAGGACCTCTGGATGCCCTTCGACCGGGTCCGCTGGGTCCGCGATGGGGAGAGCTTCCCCGCCGGAGACCGCACCCTTGTCGCGCTGCGACCCCCGTTCTTCGACAACCCCACCACCCGCGGGCTTTACGACCCCAGCACCGGGGTGTACTGGTCCGTCGATACCTTCGGCGCCAACATCGCCCACCCCGCACAAGACGCCGCCGAGCTAGCCCGCGACGACTGGCGTGAAGGTGTGCTGCTGGTCAACCGACTCAACCACCCCTGGCACCTGTGGCTGGACACCGCCAAGTTCTACACCCACGTCGACACCCTCGCCGAGCTGGACATCCGGGTACTGCCCAACTGCCACGGCCCCGCGATCCACGGCCCCATGGTCCAGGAGGCCTTTGAGCTGATCCGCCGCATCCCCCAGCTACCCCGATGGGAGGAACCCGGGCAGCTCGACCTGGAAGCCATGCTCGCCACCGCCGGCGCCACCGGGACCAGCCGCGGATGAGCCAGACCGCTGCTGTACCAGCCGTCTCATCGGCTCCCCGCTGATCACTACCGCTGACGCTTTGTATGACGGGGTGGGCTCGGGGATATCGATGAATGACGCTGCTGAGTGACAATTGGAAGGAATCATATTGATCTTCGATTTGTTCTGCAGTCTGGCTCAGACTCCACGCCCGAACGGCATGCCCCCTGAGTCGTTAATCCTCGCAGAGTTCTTTGAGCAGATTACCCTGGCCGACCAGTTGGGCTTTGATACCGTCTGGGG
>JALZCO010000504.1 GCA_030863015.1 Actinomycetota bacterium | reverse complement strand
CCTGCAGGTATGGCCCCACAACGCAGCCGCCAGAGCCTTGTACCGCAAGTTCGGCTTCATAGAGGAAGGGCTGCTGCGGCGCCACTACCGCAGACGCAACGGCGAGGTCTGGGACGCCGTGGTGATGGGCCTGGTCCTGGACGCCGACACAGTCCACTAAGCGACGACGGAAGCGACGCAGCGGTTACCATCGCAGCTTCACCGACCAGCCGGTGATGACCAGGTCGCCAAGCTGCAGGGTATCGATGACCCGGCCCGACGGAGTGTCGACCAGCCCTGGTAGAGGGTCTCGAGCAGGTCGGCGGCAGTGAAGTAGAGGGTCTCGAGCAGGTCGGCGGCAGTGAAGTAGCGGATCCGGTGCCCAGCCTGGACGGCAGCGACGCCGAGTCCCACGAGGACATGGGACCTTGCCGTGCCGGCGGATCCGATCAGGCAGACGTTTGCCGCCCGCACCCACTCAAGCAAGGTCAGGTAGTCGAGACGCGCGGCATTGGAGGTACCGACGTCAAACGCCTCGGGGGTCTTAATCACTGAGGAAGGCGGTGGTACGCATCAGGTGCGGTGTTCAACTCTGCTGGCGTATTGGGCGTCGATGACGCCGGCTTCGCCGGGAGCGAGCAGCGGCTGTTCGGCGAGCAGAGCCAGTCCTTGAATCCTCGGACGGCGATTTGTCGACGCGAGGCCGGAACGATACAATGTATCCGTTTGCAGGATCGGGGCCTATCAAAGTGGTGGTCGAGTTGCTGAGGGCACGCCAACGCGCGACGACCCAGAACACCTATTCGCAGTTGACCGTTGAGGTAATCAGAAGGTTTTGGTTGCGGGCAGCACGATTGTGTGCGGTTAGCAGACGTCACACTGCGGCGAACCGATGCTTCCAGTGCCCCATAAAGTGACCGCAATCAGCGCTCCCTAAAGCTTATGCGAAACTCAGTTTGAAGAAGTGAAGTGCTCGGACGGTGTTGAAGGCTGTGGCGTAGGTGCGCTCGGGTCTGCGGTAGTCGGTTTGCATACACCGCCACGTCTTGAAGTGAGCGATCGCGCGTTCGATCACGTAGCGAATTTTGTTGATTGCGGTGTTGAACCCTTTTTGCCAGTCGATGAGCTCTCCACCAGCTGGTTTGCGAAACGGAGTGGTGATCCCGGTTCCGATGTAGCCTTTGTCGCCGATGGTGTTGTAGGCGCCGAGCAGTTCGCTGAGGCCGGTCTCGTGTATGGCCTTCGCGTCGTGGGTGTTGCCGGATAGAGGGTCGGAGATGTGCAGTAGGTTTCCGAGGGGGTCGCAGACGAACTGGTGGGTGTGGCCGGTGGTCTTGTGTTTGCCGGAGTACAGCTCGGGTGCATCGGCCCAGGACCAGCACGGACAGAGTGATCCGTCGACCACGGCAACTCTGCCCTCGATCTCCTCGGGCAGCTCGGGGACGAACTCGTCGAGCGCCTCGGCGATGATCTCCTCCAGGTCACTGATCGCCCTGGAGATCGTGGATTGGTCAACGAATAACAGTTCGGCGATGACTTCTTGTGTGACATTGATTCGGAAGTACTTGACGACCGCTTTTACTGCCTGGCGAAGCGTCAGTTCCCTCGGTCTGCCCTGTCCGGAATCCCAGACTAGGCGCTGTCCGACGCGGTCGATGAGTTCGTCGAATTGCTCGGGCGTCAGTCCGGTAGTAGCCTGGCCTGGCAATGATCCCTCCGGGGGTGCGAAGACTATTGGAGTAGCCTTCGAATTCTCCCGTTGGGACCATTGCCCTACTGGTTACGACACGCCGGACTTTCAACCCTTTTAAAGACTTTCGCATAGACTCCCTTTGTCGCTAGAGGACAACTCTTAAGGTAATAGCTCTCAGCGGTGAAAGGGTTCCTTCCGGCCCACCGCGAGACAAATCGGCATGCTACGCCAGGGACGGACCGGGTTAGCATCAAGGCGCGCGAACGCAGCGGCCCATCGGACTACGTCATCATGCGTGGCCGCCCCAGCCGACATTAGCGCGGCGCGAGCCGCCCACGCAGGCGGACGGTATCCCGCTTGGTGGCGCATCATCGGCGCCCCGAAGCGGAAAATCTCGACGGTTAACCCGGCCGCCTCGAGCAGCAACCCTAGTGAGCGCCCAATGGTCACGTCGTTCCCGCGTTTCTGCTGGTAGGTGATGTAGCGGGCGTTCAGCTCCTCGAGATCGGGGTCTCGGGGCGCCAGCCAGAGGGCGGTCAGATCGGCATCGACCAGGTAGACAGCTCCTCCTGGACGGGCCAACGTGGTCAGGTGTGCCACGATGGCTGCCTCTTGACCACCGTTGTGGGCCAGCACATGGCGGCACATCACCACGTCGAACGAGCCAGGGTCCAGGCCGCTGGCCGTCGCTTGACCTTGCCGAACCGATGCCTGGTCAAGGTCACCAACCTCCTCTGTGGCCGCGGTGACCGCTTCGGCATCGCAGTCGACGCCCTGGGCCTGTCCGGCCGGCCCGACCTGCTCGGCGAGCAACCGCAGAACGGCTCCCGGCCCGCAGCCGATATCGGCCACCGCAGCAGCGGGACCGATACCGGCGGCCGACCAGGCGGCGGCTTCCTCTGTCCGGGCCGTCGCCGCCATGAACCGATATCGATCGCGTTCCTGTGGGCTTAGCCGCAGTGCGTATTCCATGGTCAACCTCCGGAGTAGAGATCAAATCACATGCAGGGCCACATTCAGATGGCGGATTCCGGCTGTCGTCGGAACACCGCGGCCTTGCGAGCTGACTCCATGGCGTGGGCCGCCACGCGGAGCATCTCGCCGTGCCTCGGTGAGTGGCGCCATGCGAGGCAGCGGTGCCAATGAATCCAGGGGACACAGCTGCGTTGATGGGCGATGGGCTCGGCCCAGTGCGGCGATGCGGGTTTCGCCGATTAGAACTTCACAGGCCGTAGCGCTGCGCTGCACTGCGTAAATATGGACAGGGCCTAATAGCTGTGCCCGGATGTGTTGACGGGTCACGAGGATGCCGCTAGCTGCGCGCTGATGCGGCGACTTCCCTGAACAGCTGCCTTGCGCCTTTGGCCGCGCTGCATGCAAGCAAGCGACAGCGCGATCTGAGTCGCTAGTGGGTATCAGGACCCGTGTCGTCCGGCTCTAACCGGAGATACCGCCCGTGACCTGAGCTAGGCAGGGAGGACCGATGTATGACGCGATCATTGTGGGGGCTCGATGTGCGGGCTCGACGACCGCAATGCTGCTGGCCCGCAAGGGGTATCGGGTGCTTATGGTGGATCGCGCACGGTTTCCCAGCGACACGATGTCCACCCATTGGGTCCATCAGCCCGCGATTCGCAGGCTCCGCGACTGGGGGGTGCTTGACTCAGTCCAGGAATCGGGCTGTCCCGCCATCAACGGCATGGTCTTCGACCTGGGACCGTTCGCGCTACGCGGATCGCCGATGCCAGCCGATGGCGTCACGACGTCATTCGCGCCTCGGCGCACCATCCTGGACAGCGTCTTGGTGAACGCGGCGGCCGCAGCGGGAGCCGAAGTGCGGGAGAGCTTCTCGGTGCACGAGTTGATCCGCGACGACGACGGCGCGGTGGTCGGCATCCGCGGTGGGGCCAGCTCGGCGACCGTGGAGCGCGGTCGCATCACCATCGGCGCCGACGGACTGCACTCGCTGGTCGCCCGGGCGGTGCAGGCGCCGCTATATGACGACCGGCCCCCACTGGCTTGCGCCTACTACGCCTACTGGAGCGGGCTGCCGACCGAGGGCGTCGAGATTTACGTGCGCCCGGGCGCCTCCTGGGGCCTCATCCCGACCAACGACGGGCTGACGTGCCTGGTGTTGGGCTGGCCCCACGAACGTTTCCACGAATACCGCGCCGACATCGAAGGCAGCATGCTCGGCACCATCACCGAATTCGCCCCAGAGCTGCGCGAACGCATCGCCGCCGCTCACCGGGAGACACGGTATATCGGCACTGCCGACGTACCCAACTACTACCGCCGGCCTTACGGGCGTGGATGGGCGCTGGTCGGCGACGCCGGCTACCACAAAGATCCATGCACCGCACAAGGCATCAGTGACGCCTTCCGGGACGCTGAGCTCCTCACGCAGGCGCTGGACGCCGGATGGTCACACCAAATTGATCTTGCCGCGGCATTGGGGGGTTACGAGGCTGCGCGCAACGCGGCATCCCATCCGATCTACGAGTTCACCTGCCAGCTGGCCACCATGGAAGCCCCATCCCCACCGATGCAGGCAATGTTCGCGGCGCTGCAGACCGATCCCGAGGGCACCAGCCGCTTCTTCGGCGTCATCGCCGGCACCGTCTCGCCCTCGGAGTTCTTCGGGGAACACCCATAGGAATACGCAGACAGGCACGACGCGACGTGAGCGCGTATCACTGCGGGTACAGCACGGGTGGCGGGCCATGGACGTGGCTACGCCTCCAGGGTGCCAGCCTGGTTTCGCCGCGCTCGCCGGGCGGCGCGGTACGCCGGTTCTCGTAGGGAACGGAACGGTTGCCCTAGGGGGAGGCCCGGCAACGGGTTGAGCACCGGGTCGAATGCGACCGGCATGTCGAACACGTTGACGTCACGGGCCACCGTCAACCGCGCGAACGGCATCCAGTTGCCGAGGAGCGTCGCGACCATCAGCTGGAATGTGCGGCTGGCAGGCTCAAGTGCCCTCCCCACGTCGACGGCGCTAATGCCGTATGGCGCGCCGGCTTCGGGGATGGCCGCGATGAGGACTCGGCGTCTAGCGGCGTCGTACGGCAGCAGTGACCCGTACGGCACCCGCAGCGCGTGCCGTCGGGGGAACAGCACGTGCCGCCAACCCGGACGCATGCCCGTCGTGGCGAGCAGCAGGTCGTGCTGTGTGCCGACCGCCTCTAGCCGCAACGCGAGACCGAGCACGTCCGGCGCCGGCGCGGGGAGCCCCGCGGCGCGAGAAAAGCGCACAATCCCGACGTCGGTGCCTGGTTCGTCGAGCCACGGGACGTCCCAGCGTCCGTAGGTGGATCCCGTTCGCTCGACCATGGCTCGGGCGACGATTCCACGCGGGTGGATCGGCTTGCCGCGACGCAGTCGCGTCATGGCATCGAAGATGACGGCCAGTGTTGCACCAGCGACGCGTGGTGCGCCGTGGCGGCTGCCGTCGTCGACGAGGACACGATTGACTACCGCAGTCACAGGTCGGCCGACCTTGCCTGGTTGAGCTTGGACATCACCAGCTCCTTCACGCCTGGTGGTCGTCGAGCCTGTGGCTGGCTGCCGATGCCCCGGCACTGTCGTGCCGTGGCATGACTGATGTGTTCCCCTCCTGGGTAGTCGCAAACGAGCAGGCAGGTCCCGACCGCACGAGACGTGAAGGCGATTCCTGGACGTGCCGGCAGCGCGAGCCCCATAGATCAACAGCGAGGCGAAGGGCTGCACCCACCGATAGATCGTCAGGTGCTCCACCGTGATACCCCGCTCCCCCAGGAGCTTTTCCACGTCACGGTAGGCAAGTCCGAAACGCCGATACCAACGCATCGGGGTGCCCTGGCGGTTGACCACGGGCGTCGGCTTGGAGGTGCGGCGCTTAGCGGCGACGCTCACACCGCGATGACGGCGCCGCCGCGGCGCGGGTCGCCGGCACCGACCATTCGGCCCGAGTCTGGGT
>JALZCO010000503.1 GCA_030863015.1 Actinomycetota bacterium | reverse complement strand
GGCGGATCTGGCTCGCGGGGTCATGCGCAAGAAGATCCCGGACTTGAGCTGGCCTGCGCGGGGCGGTTCGGTGACCAGCACGCGCTGATGTGCACGCTGCATCTGGAGCACATCGACCATCTCACCGACATGGTCGCCCGGCTGGACACCCGCATCGATGAGGCGAGCCTCCCTTTCGCCCAGCAGAGCACGCTGCTGGCGACGATCCCGGGGATCGGTGAGCGCGCCGCCCAGGTCATCATCTCCGAAATTGGTGTCGAGATGTCGCGGTTTCCCACTGCGGCGCACCTGGCGTCGTGGGCCGGGTTGTGCCGGGGCAACAACGGATCCGCCGGCCGGCACCGTTTGGGCAAGACTCGCAAGGGCAACACCGAACTTTGTGCGGTGCTCACTGAGTGCGCCTGGTCCGCCGGGCGCACCAGCACCTACGTCGGTGCCCAGTTCCGCCGCTTCCACCGCCGATTCGGCAAAAAGGGCGGCCCGAAGGCCGCCATCGCCACCTCCCACACGTTGATCGTGATCATCTGGCATGTGCTCGCCGACACCACCGCCTACCGTGACCTCGGCTCGGACTACTTCACCCGCCGCATCGACAACCCCGAAGCCCGCAAGCGCCGCCTCATCCGCGAACTCGAAGCCCTCGGACACAAGGTCAGCATCGAACCCACCGCCGCGTAGCCGGCCACCAATATCAATCACGACCAACCCAGCACCCAGCCGGGTCACCAACCCCCGCGCCCAGAACGTGCCTGGTCACCACAGTTACGTCTCAGACACCGGCCTGACCAATCTTCCCCTGCACGACTTCACCCAGAATCAGATCTACTGCGAGATCGTGGCCCTGGTCTGTGAGCTCACCACCTGGATGCAACTTCTGGCGCTGACCGGCCACCAGGCCCGACGCTGGGAACCCAAGCGACTGCGGCTGCGCCTGTTCTCCATCGCCGGACACCTGGCCACCCCGCCCGACAACGCACCCTGCAGCTATCCGCCCACGCCCCCTGGGCCGAGCTGGCCCTTGACGTTCTCACCACCCTGCGCGCTATGTCCACCCGCTGGGCACCCAGCGGATAACCTCGGCTCACCCGCCCCGACGACCCAGCAACACCCCGGGAGTGGAACCCGGCGCCACCCAGACGACATCGGGCGATTTGTCACACCCACCCAGCACAATCACCAGCCACCCGGCCGATCAAACCCGGATCAAGATCGCAATCGGGCGTCATGAAACGTCGAGGTTAGCGTGCCATTACGACCGGTCAACCACGGTCAATAGAGGTGGCTGCCTGCCCTGGCGGACCGTAGGTTGAAGCTCCTGGCCACGCATCGGGCACAGCCTTCCAAGCTGGTGCTTCGCGCCACTCTGCCATCGCGTAAAGACGCCACTTTGCAACCCAGGAAGACGCTGGCTTGACCGGTTTCGACTCCAACAATCTACGAAATTTGCACTATGTAGCTCAGGCCGGTTAGCAGGAAAAAGACCAACGTCGCTGCCAGGCAGCCAAAGCCCCAGTTAACCCGAATGTGCTTCTTCAGAACCTTGGACGCCAGGAGAAAATTCTGGTTGATCAGCGCCTTTTTCTCGACTGGTACTTTTTATAATTCGGATCCCTTCTGACAATTCTTTGTCCGCCGGTCGGTGCCTACTTCTTGATCTGTTTCTATGTCACCAGGTCGTCAGATGGTTTTCCGTCACCGCTCCCGCCGCTATCGGTTTGACTTGATTGCGGTTCACCCGTCGTTCCATGATCCACCATGATCACTCTCTAACGATGGTTACCCGAGGCGGTTTATCGGGTACATTCGGATGGGTAACACTTACTTTGATCGCAGCAGATATAACAGTTAACGCTGCCATTCCGACCAGCAGCCGGAATCGTCCGGAGATTCCTCGCCACCACCTCCATCTCCCACCTTTTCCGCCAATCGCCGCAGTCGCAGTATCTATAGCTATTTGATGTCCGCGAGTCAGGTCATAATACATCTTGCCAAGAGTCAGCTTGTCACCGATCGATTGCAGTTTTGCAGCAACGTCATGAGCAACATTGTACCTCCATGTCACGGCCAGTAGATCGTGAGTGCCATAGCAGCACCGATACCGTATGTGACTATAGCGAGCACGAATAGCGACCCCTTTGCACTGTTGCTAAATTCGAACAGTGTAGTAGCGCCTGTGGCTAACGCCAAGACAGCGGTGGTATTTTCTCGGTACCGATCGCATAGGTCATCGAGATCCTTCCGTGCAGACTTCGATTCTTCGTAGAATAATTTGAGCGAGCCCAAATGCATGCGCTTCAAAGTCACAGTTACTCCTACGGGCTAGAC
>JALZCO010000475.1 GCA_030863015.1 Actinomycetota bacterium | reverse complement strand
ATCTGGTCGACCAGCAGGGCGTCACACTTCACCGTGGAGCGAGAGTGGTGACTGCCCTCGTTGACCTGCACCAGCCCGCGGTAGGAGGTGCGGCCGCCGCCGCGGGCCACCGACTTGGACACGATCGTGCTCGAGGTGTGCGGTGCGGCGTGCACCATCTTGGCCCCGGCGTCTTGGTGCTGGCCCTCGCCGGCGAACGCGATGGAGAGCACCTCGCCCTTGGCGTGCTCGCCGGTCATCCAGACGGCGGGGTACTTCATCGTCACCTTGGAGCCGAGGTTGCCGTCGACCCACTCCATGGTCGCGCCCGCCTCGGCCTTGGCCCGCTTGGTGACCAGGTTGTAGACGTTGTTCGACCAGTTCTGGATCGTGGTGTAGCGGCAGCGACCGCCCTTCTTGACGATGATCTCGACGACCGCGGAGTGCAACGAGTCTGACTTGTAGATCGGTGCTGTGCAGCCTTCGACGTAGTGCACGTAAGCGCCCTCGTCGACAATGATCAGTGTCCGCTCGAACTGGCCCATGTTCTCGGTGTTGATTCGGAAGTAGGCCTGCAGCGGGATGTCGACGTGCACGCCAGGCGGCACATAGATGAACGACCCACCGGACCATACCGCGGTGTTCAACGCGGCGAACTTGTTGTCACCGGCGGGGATCACACTGCCGAAGTACTCCCGGAATATCTCCGGATGCTCGCGCAATGCGGTATCGGTGTCCAGAAACTGAACACCCAGCTCCTCGAGGTCGTCACGGATCTTGTGATAGACGACCTCGGACTCGTACTGCGCCGCCACACCAGCTACTAGCCGCGCCTTCTCGGCCTCGGGAATGCCCAACCGGTCATAAGTGGCCCTGATGTCCTCAGGCAGTTCTTCCCAGGACGTGGCCTGCTTCTCGGTCGACCGGACGAAGTACTTGATGTTGTCGAAATCGATCCCGGACAGGTCAGCGCCCCAGTGCGGCATTGGCTTGCGCCGGAACAGGCGCAACGCCTTCAACCGGGTCTCCAGCATCCACTCTGGCTCATTCTTCTTGGCCGAGATGTCCCGGACCACAGCTTCAGACAAGCCACGCTGCGCGCTGGCGCCGGCAGCATCAGAGTCGGCCCAGCCGTACTCGTAACGGCCCAGACTGGAAAGGGTTTCCTCCTGAGTGAGCGGTGTGGTCGGGATTCTCTGGGCTAGAACATCCTGCTCGGGAGCAGTTGTCATGCTTGAGAGCCTCCATCCGGGTACGTGGTGGGGATGTTGGGAACAGTCGTGGGGGCGCCATGCGGCATCCGAGCATCGGGGACGTGCGTCGTGCATACCGCGTCACCGCGGGCGATGGTGGCCAGCCGCTGCACATGGACACCGAGCATGTCGGCAAAAGCCGCTGTCTCGGCTTCGCACAGTTGCGGAAACTCCGCAGCGACGTGCGAGACCGGGCAATGGTGCTGGCACAGCTGCGCACCGGCGCCGACATGCTCAGCTGACGCAGCGTAACCCTCCGCGCTCAGGGCGATCGCCAGGAGATGCGCGCGGGCGACCGGATCGGGCGCAGCGACCACCTTGGCCCGGTGCCGATCAACGAGGTCTGTCACTCGGCGCTCGGCGAACGAGCGGACTGCCTGCTCACCGTCACGCTCGGCCAGAAAGCGCAGCGCGTCCACCGCCAGGTCGTCATAGCTGTGCTCGAACCGTGCCCGGCCGGCGTCAGTGAGCAGGAAGGACTTGGCCGGACGGCCACGTCCGCGGGGACCTCGGCGTGGTGCCGAGCGGTAGCTGGCCTGCCCGTCAGCGAGCAGCGCGTCCAGGTGGCGGCGCACCGCCGCAGGGCTCAGTCCGAGCGAGTCGGCAACCTGCACGGCTGTCACTGGGCCATGCTCCAGCAACATCCGTGCCACCGACTCACGAGTGCGACGGTCGGTCCCGACGTTTTTCACAACGTCCATGTTACGTATTTCCGGGGTAGGCGCCAAGCATCAGTGTGTTCCGCTGTGGTTCCCTCACGGCCACCCGTGGCCGCACCGCTACCCTTCGCGGCGTGGTGGCCGGGAAGGTGCGTGGGGTCGGTGTCCGTCTCGGGGCCCCTAACTCCGCGCCGGACGTCCTGGGCAGTGCCCAATCGGGGGGTCCGGCCGGCGGCACCGGTCTGAGCCTGACCGAGAGCCACCAGCTCGACACAGTGCGCCGGTTCGGCACCGTCGGCGCCCTGCTCATGGGACTGGGTTCGCTCGGTGCGGGCACGGCCCCGGTGCTGGGCAACCCGGTGGTCGGGCGCCCCCTATTGGGCCTTTTCACCCGGATGCCCACGGCATCACTGGCCGTGGCCTACACCGGCATGGCCATGGTGGTGCTGGCCTGGTTGTGGCTGGGTGCATTGGTCGCGCCCGGACGCGCTCGGCTGATCCCCCGGCTCCAGCTGAACCGCACGATGATGATGTGGGCGGTTCCACTGCTGGTCGCCCCACCCATGTTCAGCCGGGACGTCTACAGCTACCTGGCGCAGAGCGCGATGGCCAACCGCGGGCTCGATCCCTATGTGCTGGGCCCGGCCGACGCATTGGGTGTGGACCACCCCCTGGTCCGGGGCATCCCGACGATCTGGCGGAACACGGGGGCTCCCTACGGCCCGCTGTTTCTCACCCTGGGCCGGCCGATCGACTCGATCGCAGGCGACCACGTGGTACTCGGCACGCTGCTGCACCGCACCCTCGCGGTAGTCGGCCTGGTGATGATCGTCTGGGCGCTGCCGCGCCTCGCCCGCCGGGTGGGCGTGTCGCCGGTCTTCGCGCTGTGGCTCGGCGTGGCTAATCCATTGGTGCTGTTTCACCTGGTCAGTGGAGTGCACAACGAGGCGCTGATGATCGGGTTGATGCTGGTGGGGCTGGAGTTGACGCTGCGCCAACCAGCCGTGAGCCGGACGCTGCTCGGCGGCACGGCACTCATCGCGGCCGCAGCCCAGGTCAAGGTGCCCGCCGTGGTAGCGGTCGGGTTTGTCACAGTGTGGCTCGCCCGCGAGCGTGGTGGTCGGATGCGCGATCTGACGTCGGCGGCGGCGCTGGTCGGCGCAGTCGCGGTGGCCACTACCGTGGCGATCGGGCTGGGCACCGGGCTGGGCTTCGGCTGGGCTGCTGCGTTGGACGCGCCCACCGCGGTGCGTAGCTGGATGTCGGTGGCGACCGGACTCGGCCGGCTGGCCGGCTTGGTCGGCAGTGGGCTCGGGTTGGGCGATCACACCACCGCGGTGCTCGTGCTGGCTCGAGTCGCCGGACTGGTCGCGGCCGCTGGAGCCTGCCTGCTGGTGCTGTGGCACTGCTGGCGGGGAAACATCGAGCCGCTCGCAGGGCTTGGCGTTGCGCTGGGAGCCCTGGTGTTTCTGGGTCCGGTGGTGCATCCGTGGTACCTGCTGTGGGCGGTGATCCCGTTGGCGGCCTCGGCCAGCCATCCGGCTTTCCGAAGCACCGCCACCGTCGTCTCCGCGGTGGTGGCAGTAGTGGTAGCACCCACCGGCTCGGATTTCCTGTTCCGGACCTGGGTGCTGCCCTCGGCCATCGCCGCGGCACTGGCCACCCTGATAGTGCCGATACTGCTGGTTCGTCGGCACACCCCACCGCTGTCGGGCGTGCTGTCCGGGATACTGCGGGGGTCCCCGCGGGCCAGTGCGCCGCGACCCGGGGTCGCGACCTAGGCTCTGTGGACGTGACTCCGCCCGCACCGTCGGCTGCTGTCGAGGTCCGCGGCCTGGTACGGAGCTTCGGTGCGGTCCGGGCCGTGGACGGGCTCGACCTGTTGGTGCAGCCGGCCACGGTGCTGGCGCTGCTGGGACCTAACGGTGCCGGTAAGACCACCACGGTGGAGG
>JALZCO010000453.1 GCA_030863015.1 Actinomycetota bacterium | reverse complement strand
GGATCGAGGAAGGGGCGCAGCACCACGCCGGGCGCGGCTAGATAAACCACGGCAACGATCGCCATCACCACGGTGCCGTGGATCAGCGCGAGCCGGCTCACCCTCGCCGCGACGTCGATCCGACCGGCGGCGACCTCGCTACTGACACTGATCGAGGCCGCATGGGACAGCCCGATTGTCACCTGAAAAACGACGTAAACGAGCTGGCTGACCACGGTGTGCGCGGCCAGCGCCGACGCGCCGAAACTGCCCACGACCAACGCGACTACTGAGAAGAACCCGGCCTCTGAGCCGTAGGTGGCCGCGATCGGCGCCCCGAGGTTCAACACCCGGCGCACTGTGGCGGGCCGGGCTCGCCACATCTGCAAAGACAGCATCGGCGCCAGCACCGGATCGCGCCGGGTAACCACGTACAGCGCGCTGAAGGACAGCAGGTACACCAGGCTGGTAGACAACCCGACGCCGGTGAGACCGAGTTGCGGCAGAAACCCCGTGCCGTGAATGAAGCCCCAGTTCAGTCCCGCGTTCACCGCGATGGACGCCACGGTGATCCACACCAACGCCTGCGGGCGGCGCATCCCCACGGTGTACTGGCGGATGACGTTGAACCACAGGCACGGGACCAGGCCGGGGGCAAGGGCAAGCAACATCTGCTGGGTCGGCCCGATCACCATCGGATCCTGTCCGAACCAGACCAGGGCGTGACCGAGGCCGATCAACACCGCTGCGCCCAGCACTCCGGCCGCGGTGGCCACCACCAGCCCGGCCCGCACCAGATCCCTGAGTAACGCCGGTCCGTCCGCCGAATCGCGGGCGTTGGCGGCAGCCACCTGGTTGCCCACCGCGGTGACCAGGCCGACGCCCATCGTCCGGACCTGGTTGAACAGCACGATCGCCAGACCACCCGCAGCCAGCGCCGCTGTGCTGATCAAGCCCATCATCACGGTGTCCGTGGTGGTGAGCGCGACCTGAGCGAGCTGGGTCAGTGCGATCGGCACCGCCAGCGTGGCGAGCTGCCTACTGTCGGACCGGAATCTGGCCTTAGCACACCGTTGGGGCATAGATAGCTCACTGTTCGTGATGTTTTTTCGCGCAACCTGCGGCTATACATTTGAGGTTAGGCATGCCATACACTCGATTGAGTGAAGAACGTAGCCCCAGTGACCGTAACCAGACGACAGCTGTTCCGCACCAGTGCGGGCGTGGGCGCAGGTCTCATACTCGCCGCCTGCACGTCCGGCCGCGAGGGCGCGGGACCGGGGACGGCCGTCGGAACACCGCAACGGGGCGGGACTTTGCGTGTCGGCGCCCTTGGCAGGGCGTCAGCGATCACCCGAGACCCGCATGGCGTGCAAGCCAACGAGAGCGACTACCTCATCATCTCACTGCAGTACGACTGCCTGACCGCCCCTGGCCTGGACACCACCGTGGCACCACGACTGGCGACTTCCTGGGAGAGCACCGATCTACGCAGCTGGCGGTTCACGCTCGCGGATAACGCCCGCTTTCATGACGGCACGCCGTGCACTTCTGACGATGTGGTGTGGTCGCTGCGGCGGCTGCGCGAGACACCATCGGGGGCCAGCCGGTTGCCTGGCGTCGACCTGCAAGGCATCAAGGCTGACGGCCCCGGCGCGGTCGTACTCACCTCGAACTACCCGAACAGCGAACTGCCGCTGCTGACCCGGCTCACCACGTTCGTGGTCAAGGAGGGCACCACCGACGTGGCGAATTCGCCCGGCACTGGACCGTTCCGGCTGGAGTCCTTCCGGGACGGCAATGCCCGCTTGGTCCGCAACGATGGCTGGTACCGCGGTGACGTGCTACTGGACGCCATCGAGGTGCGGATCTTCGAGAGCCCCCAAGCGATGACCAACGCGCTGCTTACCGGTCAGATCGATCTCGCCTCGAACGTCGGTGCCGTCGCGGCGAGAAGCGCCCACGGCAACTCCGAGGTGAAGATCATCCGTCGCCCGGACGACATGGCGATGCCGATTGTGATGCGGGCGGCGGACGGCCCCTACGCCGATGTCCGGGTGCGCGAGGCGCTGCGGCTTGGGGTCGACCGCGAGGCGATGGTCCGGCAGGTGCTCAGCGGGTTCGGCAAGCCCGCCAACGACGTACTGGGCACCGGGGATCCCGCCTACGCCAGCGACCTGCCGCAACGACGTCGCGACCTGAGACGCGCCGAGCAGCTGCTTGACGAAGCGGGATTCGACCGCAGCAGGCGCTACCAGCTGATCACTACCGAGGACATATCCGGCCTCGCCGAGTCCGCCATCCTGTTCGCGACCCAGCTGGGTGACATCGGCGTCATGATCGACGTGGTGAAGCAGGAGTCGAACAAGTTCTACGACGAGACGTGGCTCAAGGCTCCGCTCTACACCACCTACTGGGGCACCAACGACTCCGTGGTGTTCTTCGCAGCCAAGACCATGGTCTCCGACGCCGCCCAGAACGAGGCCGCCTGGAGCGACACCGCCTTCGACCAGGCCTACCAGCAGGCAGTCAGCACGGCTGACCCCGCGCAGCGCTCGCAACCGCTGCACCAATTGCAACGAATCGAGCACGAACGCTCCGGCTACCTGCTGTGGGGAATGGCAGATGGGGTGGATCTGGCCGCCACGAACGTGCAGGGCCTACCCACCCTCGGAGGCTACGGGCGAGTTCAGCTCGAAGGCGCATGGCTCGCCGGCTGAGCCTGTGGCTGGTGGCGAGTCTGGTTGCGCGCCGGACCGGGTTGCTGGTGGCTCTGCTCGCCATTGTGTTTGTCGCGGTGGAGATCCTGCCCGGCGATGCGGCCCGCTCCACCCTGGATCGGGGAGCATCCGACGCGGCCATCGCGGCGCGGCGGACGGAGCTCGGGCTGGACCAGCCAATCACTGTCCGGTTCCTGCGCTGGATGCTCGCCCTGCCGACCGGCGACCTCGGGGTATCGGCACGAGGCGAGCAGGTGTCGGGAATCGTCGCCCGGCACTTCCCCAACACGCTGCTGCTCGCCGGTCTCGCCATGATCGTGACCATTCTCATGGCGATCACGCTCGGCAGCATCGCCGCGATCCGACCCGGCAGCAGGCTGGACCGGCTGATCTCCACATCAGCCACGATGGTGTTCGCGCTGCCGGAGTTCGTGGTGGCCGGCTTCCTCGTGCTCATGTTCGCGCTGTGGTTGCGCATGCTGCCCGCTGTGACCGTGATCTCTTTCGATGGCGGCATCGCGCCGGAGATGCTCGTGCTGCCGGTGCTCGCGCTTGCTGTCCCCCAGATTGGCTGGAACAGCAGGATCGTGCGCGGCGCGCTGCTCGACGAAGCCCGCGCACCGCACGTCGAGTCCGCCATCATCGACGGATTGCCCACTCACCGGGTGATGGTTCGGCACGTGCTGCCCGGTGCACTGCCCACCATTGCCGCGGGACCGGCGACGTCGGTCGGGGTGCTGTTG
>JALZCO010000442.1 GCA_030863015.1 Actinomycetota bacterium | reverse complement strand
CGATACCCCCGAGCGGAGCATGGAAGTCGGTCGTGTGGAGGCGCTGGTTGAAAAACGTCCGCCAGTCATAGGGGGCGACCTCGTCGAGCGTGGCCACCACATCGTCGAAGGTGTACGGCTTGACTACCGGCGGCCCCGAGTGCCCCCCGTAGAAGTGGCGGCAGAAGTCATCAAGCGAGCGCTGTCCCGAAGTGAGCTGACGGATGAGCGTGTCGACGTCAAGCCAGATGAGCCAGCCCTCGTTGTAGAAATCCACTCCACGCCGCTGGGCGCTCCACTCCGGCGGAGCGTCGTAGAGCAGCTGCGCCGCGACGGTCGTGTCGATTAGGGGACGCCAAAGGCGACCAGGCATGTGGTCGAGGCTGGCGGCGGCTTGCGCCAGCGTGTCATCGTACTGTTCCGGTGTCCACAGCCCGCTGCGCGCCGCCAGGACGTTACCGTAATACTGCGTCAACCCTTCGTAGACCCAGAGCATCTCGCCTTGCATCGGCGTCTGGAAGTCGGGCGTCGTCAGACCGGTAGGGCGACGGTACTTGCCGTTCCAGGAATGAACGTACTCGTGTGGGAGCACACCAAGCGCCAACCGCCCCAGGGTCCCGTCGATCAGCGCCCGCTCGGCAACGCGGCTGTCGTTCGACTGGTGGTGTTCGAGCCCGAAGTGCGCCACGCGGTCGCTCAAAGCCAAGAGGAAATTGTAGTGGTCGTAGTGCTCGCCGCCAAAGACCGCATCCGTCTCTTTGACGAGATTTCGCATAGCATCCGTGAATTGCGGGCTCGCTTCCAGTGCGGCAGGGCTGTCGGCGGCGATGTTCATGTCGACCGCCGGCTTCCCGGTCGAGAGCCGGATGACGCGGAAGTATTCGCCTGCCATCACCGGCGAATCCACGAGCGTCGTCAGGCTGGCGGCTCGGAAGTTCACCTCGCTCTCGGACTCCCGCTGCATCGTCAACCCAGTGCCGAACTTCCAGCCCGGCGGCAGGCGCAGGGAGGCCTCAACCATGAGGTCGTCGGTGTGTGCGACCGATGGGTAGAGCAGAATCCAATCCCACCAGAAGACGGCGAGGTGCGAAGTCGTCGAGGAATCTGAACTGACGCTGCCTGCGAAGGTCGGCGCCAGGAACTCGAGGCTGGCCTCGACGGCGGTCGCGCCCGGCGGCACATCGATGTGGAAGGCGTACATGTCGACGGGGTCGCGCCGCCACGGGAGGGTCTCCCCGTTTGCCGTCAACGTCAGCCCCGACAGGTTCATGATCGGCCCCGTCGGTCCGTGCGTGCCCGGAATCCACTTCGGGTAATAGAGCGTGAGCGGGCCGGGACTGACCGGTATCACCTCCCGGGCGCGGAAAAGCTTTCGCGGGGCGTCGGTGGCGTCGACCGTGAGCTTGATGGTCTGAGCGGCGTGGGTGCTCGCGTGCGCAAGTCCGTCAGCGGTATGCATCCGGACCGGGACGAGAATTGAGAGGACGGACAACAGCAGTGCGAGCCTTCTATTCATGGGCTCCTCCGGTTGCGTGCCGGCAAATCTATCTGAGCCAGCGGGACTCGGAAAGGACCTCGCCGCTTGAATAATCGCCTAATTCGGAAATATCACTGACGAGCGCCGCAACCGCTGAACGACAGCGTGCTGACGGCCCGGCGTCTACGAAGGTGCCCACGCCGCCCGGTCACCCTCGGCAAGGATGGCCGGCGTTTCGGTGGCGGCCTTGGACGGCATCTTGGGTGCCGATCATCTGCACAGCGGGGCAAGCCAAGTCAGTCCGCGCCCAGAGATACGTGGGCAAGCCCCGCGGGCTCATTCCGGCCGAATGTTGTGATTCAGGCGGAACAAGTTGGTCGGGTCGTATCGCTGTTTCAGCGCGACGAGACGGTCGTTTCCCACCTCCATGGCCGCCGCGCCGGTAGTTTCCACGGTCATGTGCTCAGCCTCCTGTGCTCGAGATCGGTGCCGGGGTATGCGCACTTAAGGGAGAGCGGATGAGTACAGCCAGATACACCAGTTCGCCATGTCCAACCCCAGGAAATCGCGACAGCCTGCCAGCTTCTCCTGCCGCTGCACAGGTACCGGATGAATCCGTTTCAAAGTTGACCGGGACGGCCGAGAGTACCGCTGCGCCTTCGTTGTGGAACGTCTGAACCTATCGCTCCGGGCGGAGCCAGACGGTCCACCGCTCCACGGCGATGTAACCCATTCGTTCGTACACGGGTCGACCGTCGTCGCTGGCGATGAGCACGGCCGGCGCGGCAGGATCGGCGAGGGTGGCGGCCCAGGTCACGGCGGCGCCCGCACCGCGGCCTCGCGCCGACGGAAGCGTTGCGACGTACTCGACGAGTGTGGCCCCAGCGTGCCGGTGCGCTGCCGCCATCGCCACCGGTGCCCCCTCCAGCCACGCGAGCCATACCCGAGTAGCCGACTGCAGCAGCGTCGGACCGAGCAGGTCGCCGGGCTTGAGGGGCTCCAACTCCGGCATCGGGTAACCCTTGACGAGGACCCGCTCGGCGAGCGCAAGCCCGTCCGCATCCTGGACCTCCCGCACTTCGACCTCCGGCGCGGGTGAGGCCGGCCGCGGGCCGGGGAAGCGAACCATCAGCGGTGGATGCCCGAGCAGGGCGAGTCCGTACGGCCGTAGGTCCGGCGTGGGCCACGCGCTGATCAGCAGGTAGGGCACCTGCGGCGGGAAAAGAGCGCCAATATCACCCAAGGTCTCTTCGGGCTGAATCAACGGCTGTACCAGAACAACCGGATTGGTCAGCGCTCCGCGGTCGCCAATCCAACCTCCGGCCCACTGCGGCCCGGATCGCCACGGTCGTCCCGCACCGCGCGCGACTTCCACCGGCCACGAAGCCTGTACCAGCACGGCCTGCCGGAGTAGCGTGTCGTCGACCGCGAGATCCGGCTCCCAACCTGTCGTGAGGTGCTCGCCTTCCGGCGGCAGCATCGACGTGCTCATGCTCGTCACGATGGCGGTACGTCGGCGCCGCAGCAAGACTCACGCCGTTAAGGGTGTCGGTGCCGTCACCGCCAAAGAGGCGGTCATTGCCACTGTCACCATTGAGGGAGTCACCGCGGGCGTTGTTCCACGCCACTGGGGCACAGATGAGATAGTGTCCCCGAAAGGTGGCCTGCACTCACATGAGTGCGCGCCAAAGCGGCTTCACTGCGTATATTTGGAGCTTTGATCGATAGGTTAGAGGCTCTTAATGAAATCAACGGTCGCAGTGTGTGCGCACAGTTCTCCTCGCGCCAGTCACCCTGCGGTCGTCAGATGGGCCGCACACGATCGCCATCGCAGTCCCCTTCGCGGGACCGGTAACTGAGGGGAGTGTGCCGGATCCGACGGGATAGCATCGGTGCACCAGTCCCATACCTGATTATCCAGTCTGATCAACAAGGAGCCACTGTGTCGCAGCTCAGTCCCGTGTCCGCCAAGCCCGCCGCGAGCGTGCTGGTATCGGCCGGGACCACAGCCGGTCAGGCGGTGCGGGAGGCGGGCTTGCCGGGCAAGGGCGCCGATGCCGTGGTGGTTGTGCGGGATGCCGAGGGCACACTGCGTGACCTGTCCTGGACGCCAGAGACCGACACGGCAGTGGAGCCGATCGCGGCCTGCACTGAAGCGGGCCGCAGCGTCATCCGGCATTCCTGCGCCCATGTGCTGGCGCAGGCCGTTCAGGACCAGTTCCCGGACGCCAAACTCGGCATCGGGCCGCCGGTGAAAGACGGCTTCTACTACGACTTCGACGTCGAGCGGGCGTTCACCCCTGAGGACCTGCAGGCGCTGGAGAAGCGGATGAAGCAGATCATCAAGCAGTCCCAGCGGTTCTCTCGCAGGGTCATGGAATCGGTCGAGGACGCACGGCAGGAGCTGGCGGCCGAGCCGTACAAGTTGGAACTGATCAACCTGAAGTCCGAGGTGGACACCTCCGAGGTGATGGAGCTCGGCGGCGCGGAGTTGACCATTTACGACAATCTCGACCCGCGCAGTGGGGAGCGGATCTGGAGTGATCTGTGTCGCGGCCCGCATGTGCCGACGACCAAGCACATCCCTGCCTTCACCCTGACCCGCGTCGCGGCGGCGTACTGGCGGGGCAACGAGCGCAACCCCCAATTGCAACGCATCTACGGAACGGCGTGGGAGTCACAGGAGGCGCTTGATCACTACCAGGCGATGCTCGCCGAAGCCGAGCGCCGTGACCATCGCCGCCTCGGTACCGAGCTGGATCTGTTCAGTTTCCCGGACGAGATCGGCTCCGGTCTTGCGGTGTTCCATCCCAGGGGCGGCATCATCCGGCGTGAGCTGGAAGACTATTCACGACGCCGTCACGAGGAGGCGGGTTATGAGTTCGTCTATACCCCGCACATCACCAAGTCTCATCTGTTCGAGGTATCCGGCCATCTGGACTGGTATGCCGACGCAATGTTTCCCGGCATGCACCTGGACGCTGAACTGAACTCTGACGGCACAGTGCGCAAGCCCGGCCAGGACTACTACCTGAAGCCGATGAACTGCCCGTTTCACAACCTTATCTACAGGTCGCGCGGAAGATCCTATCGGGAACTGCCGCTGCGACTGTTCGAGTTCGGCACTGTATATCGATACGAGAAATCCGGTGTGGTGCATGGCCTGACCCGGGTCCGGGGCCTCACCATGGACGACGCGCACATCTACTGCACCGTGGAGCAGGTACAAGCGGAGCTGCAGTCACTGCTGTCGTTCGTGCTCGGGCTGCTGCGGGACTACGGCCTGAACGACTTCTACATCGAGCTGTCGACGCGAAACGACGAGAAGTACATCGGCACCGACGGGGTCTGGGCCGAGGCTACCGAGACCTTGCGCCGGGCCGCTGAGAGCAGTGGGCTGGACTTGGTGCTCGACCCGGGCGGCGCCGCGTTCTACGGTCCCAAGATCTCAGTGCAGGCCAAGGACGCGTTGGGCCGAAACTGGCAGATGTCGACCATCCAAGTGGATTTAAACCTGCCCACTTTGTTCGAGTTGGAATACACCGCTGCGGACGGCTCGCGGCAGCGACCGGTCATGATACACCGGGCGCTGTTCGGCTCGATCGAGCGGTTCTTCGGCATTCTCACCGAGCACTACGCCGGAGCTTTCCCAGCGTGGCTCGCTCCGGTGCAAGTAGTCGGTATCCCAATCGCGGACGAGCATGCCGAGCACCTCCACCGGGTGGCGAAGAAGTTGCGTGCCAAGGGGATCCGCATCGATGTCGACGCGTCCGACGATCGGATGCAGAAGAAGATCCGCAACCACACCACTCAGAAGGTTCCATTCATGCTGCTGGCTGGAGCAAAGGACGTTGAGGTAGGTGCAGTGTCCTTCCGATTCCGAGACGGCAGTCAGATCAATAGTGTGCCAGTCGACGAGGCAGTCGCCGGCATCACGGAGTGGATCGCGCAGCGCGTCAACTCCTCCCCCACCGCCGATGACTTCAACATCAAGGCTGACTCACGTGGGGGTCGATGACCACGACCTGCGTTTGGCGTCACAGGGATGCCTGTGGTGGTCAGCCGCCTTCAGGAGGACTATGGGGCGACCGGCATCACCAGGAGGGGACTGATGAAGGTTGAGGAGATCCTGAAGGCAAAGGGTCGATCGGTCGAGACC
>JALZCO010000428.1 GCA_030863015.1 Actinomycetota bacterium | reverse complement strand
GCTCTAGAAGGGGGGTGGGTCGACGTCGGGTGGGGGGTGGGGGTCGGGTCGGTAGACGTGGGGTTGGCTGGTGTGGGTATGTCCGGTGGGGGTTGTCCAGGTGATGCGGCCATCGGAGTGCTGGTCGACATCCCAACCGGAGGTATGAGTTTTGAGTCGGTGATGGCGGCGGCAACTAGCATTCAGGTTGCGTTCGCTGGTCGCACCGTCGGGGTACGGGATGGTGTGGTCGAGATCGGCAGTGGCGGCGCGCTGCTGGCAGGTCGGGAATCGGCAATGCAAGTCGCGGGCGCGGACAAAGTCGGCCAGCCCGACGGGTGGGGTGTAGATGGTGCGGCCGTAGTCGAGCAGTGCCCCCGAAGCCGGGTCGGTGAGCAGCCGTCGCCAGGTTCCCTCGGCAGCGATCTCGCGGGCCAGGTCGGCGGGAATGGGCCCATAACCGACTAGCTCCGCAGGCTGCTCGTCGAGCCCAGGCAACATGGTGATGGGCACGATCACCGATACCAACGGCTTACCGGGCCTGGTACCACTGCTACCGGAAGGACTGCAGCTATGGCCACCATGGCCCGACCCAGCGGCACCGGTGCGTGGTGTGTTGCTTTTAGCGGTCGTGCGCTCGCTGGGCGCGGCAGCAGTGTCCGGGGTTGGATCGTCGGCACAGCCGCACTCAAGGTCGAGGCAAGAGCCGGTGGCTGCGCAGCGTCGTCCGGTGAGCAACTCCACAAGCAGATCAGCACGTCGGGCGTCCATCCTCCGCGGATCCTCGCCACCCAGTCCCCGGGCTAGGTCACACAACCGCTGATAAGCGGCAGTGGCATCGCTGGCCGACAGCAACGCCCACAGTGACGCCATGCCTTCTTCGTCTGGGGAGACCACCACCCGCCGGCCCTTGCGACGTTGCTGGTGACGCTCGGCTGCCCCCTGCAGGTCCAGCGCCAGCACCGCCCGAGTCAGCGCCGCCCGTAACTGCGCGATGGTCTGGGTCCCGGCCCGGGGCAATACCCGAGTCTCTAGCGCGCCCCGCTTCTCCGGTGGCAACAGGTAACTGGTTTCAGTGATCGCCCGCGCCTTCAGCGTGTCGAGCACACCGGTCTCCCAGGCAGCCAGGGTGCCGGGCAGGTCCACGGTCAGAGCCTCAGCCATCACCAAACGGTTAGCCGCGGTAGTCCGCGACAACCGCAACGCCAAGGCGACCTCATCCGGGGCGAACTCACTGTCCCGCGACGGGATATCCGAGTTGGCCGCCAGGGGATGATCGCCCGGGCGGCGGCGAGCGAACTCCGCGAGTAGCGCAGCCTGACGCGCTCCAGCCCACGAGGCCATCCGATCAAACGCGATGACGCCTTCGATGAGGTCAGCGTCTGACAGTGCCGCGGGCACGTCGCTGGCTTGACCCAACTCGACACCCAGCCATCCCGACGGTATCCATGTCGACCACGGCGCCGGATCCACCGCCAACTCATCCGGCGGCGGCATCTCGATCGGGGCTCCCGCGTCCACAGCCGCGGCGACCCGCTGGTAACCGGCCAGGATCTGTTCGACAGGAGCATCCTCCGGCACAGCGGGCGGCAAACTCAGCGTGTCGAACATGTGTTCGATACTAGCAGATCTTCCTATGCGGGTCGCATCCAGCAGGCTCGAAGTCATAGCTGAGGAAATTGACGATCCTCTTATTCGAGCTACTCGTAGATACCTTCGATCTGCCAACGTCCTGTTTCACAGGCCAGCAGTACCGCGAGGGGCTCTCCAGCGGGTAAGGCATCCAGCACCGCCTGCAGCCGCGCGCAGCGCCGACCAACACCGGGCTCCCACCAGCGTTCCTCGACCACCCAGGGCCCAGCCCAGGTCAGCACCCGGCGTGGCGGGTTCCCGTCCACCGCGATCAGGTACGGAACACCGGTGAGCCTCCCGCGCCCGCTCACCCCGATGACGCGTCCGGCATCGTCAAGCACCTCGGCAGCTAGCGGGTGGGTAGGCACTCGCGAGGGGGACGGCGCAGGTAACCGACCCGGCCAGGGTGGGTCCACATCGCGCGCCGGAGTGGAGTCGTCTCCCCAGGGCACCAGGCGTACCCGGTCGGTGGGATCCCGACCGCCGCCGAGCACTTCGGTGAGT
>JALZCO010000420.1 GCA_030863015.1 Actinomycetota bacterium | reverse complement strand
GTAGGTGGCCCTGGTCGTGTCCGAGTCCTGCGCACCCACCACCGAGTAGTTGCGGATTAGGTTGTCGTAGAAGGTGAAGCTGGCGATACACGACGGGCTGTCCAGGCTGATCTCGCCGCCAGCGATGACGAGCTCGCAGCCGTTGGCCAGCGCCAGGTGCTCGAAGGTCTGTTGCGTGAAGCCGTCACCAGCTGTTGTCGATCCGACAAACCCGGCGACGCCGCCGGTGTTCAGCGCGCGCGCCGCTGCAGTGATCTCGGCGTAGCTCTGAGGCTCGGGCAGCCTGGCTGCGGCGAACAGGTCGCGGCGGTAGAGCAGCAACTGCGCGAACGCGTCGCTGGGCACGGCCAGCTGGGTGGTGCCGTCCCGGGTAAGGGTGAGCGCCCGCTCGGAGAAGGTGTTGGTACCCAGGTTGGCCACGACCGCGCCGGGAACCTCCGTATCGAGCAGCTCATTCGCCGCGAGCGAGCGCACCCAGGCCAGGGGCAGCGCGCCGACCACGTCCGGCAGTTTCCCCGATGCGGCGGCGGACATGACCAGCTGGTTGAACTGGCCCTCGTCGATCCCCACGACCTCCACCGCGATCCCGGTGGCCCGACTGAACTCGGCGGCGATGGCCTGCTGGGCGGCCAGCCGCTCCGGCAGGTTCTCCAGGGTCCATACCGTGATCTCGTTCATATCCCGCTCAGGCCCGGAGCCACCGCAGGCCGCCGTCATCAGAAGTACCACTGCCGCCACGGCCGCCGCGACGCGCGACGAAATCCTCACCATGTGTCTTGACGGCCTGCGAGCAGGATGGAGACCGGCCCGACGCGCCACAAGATCAAAGAAGCACCATAATTTATGGGCGCTCATAACGTGTAATAGTGCAATTGATAATATGTTTTGTATAGGTCATCATGCGGTCACCCACAGCAGGGATGCCATGCCCCGCCGACGCGGCGGTCACCTCGGGACGCGGGAAGTGCAGAACACCACGGCAACCCATGACGCACTGCCAGGGGCAAACGAACGAGGAGACGCCAGAGACAGGCACGATCGAGGTTCCATCGGCCTCCGGAGGCGGGAGCGCAGGTTCGAATCCTGCCGGGTACCACGTATGACTTGGGAGCTATTTGCCCGTTCTAGGAGCCCGCTGTGGAACGAACTAAATCCACAACACCCCCCTTCTCGAATACTCTGCACTGACTCACCCCGCAGCCGCGAGTAGACCAAGTTGAACGGGGTCTGCGCGGCCCGTCGGAATCGAGTGAAGGCTGCCTCGGCCATCACCTGGCGGATCGCGGCCTCACCGGCCTGCGCACCCAGTGCGTAGCCGTCCGGTTGGGAGGCCCGTTGGGCGCAGAAGAACGTGCAACCGCTGTAGTAACTGGGTTGAAGTTGTCCTCGACCTTGTCGGCGGCGAACGGCTCCACCAGCAGCCAGGTCCCGTCCCGGGCCAGCGCTTCCCGCACCCGCGGGGCGGCGCCGAGCGGGTCGCCCATGTCGTGCAGGCAGTCAACATCGTCACCAGGTCGTAGTTGGTGCCGGTGAAGGTCTGCGCGGTGGCCACCTCGAAGCTGACCCGGTCGCTGACTCCGGCCTCGCGGCATTCTTGCGCGCCAGCTCGACGGACTCAGGTGGTAGTCCGAGCCGACGACGGTGGTGGGCGGGAGCGCGCGATAGAGGCCGAGCAGATGACCAATCACCACCGAGCCCGCGGCACCGGTCGCTGCCAGGTCGGTCACGAACCGCCCGAGGACTCCATCACTTCATTGCGGTCCATCTCCGGTCTCCTGCAGCGCTGTACTCGGCACGGCGGCGGAATCCGCCTACCACCGTGGCGCCATCGAGCACTCGCTGGCCACCGCCGCGCTCGCAAGCCGGTCCCGGGAGAGCTTCGGGATCGCCGCCCTTGCGAGGCCTACCCCGGTGATTTCACTCAGGCACGGACGCTAAACGACCGGATGATGGCCGCCGCTGTCTCGCCGACCATACTTGGGTTTGGCGCCTACGTCGCCGGGGAGATCGACAGCGCCACCCGCCGCCGCAAGCGGGCCGAGGAATCACTACCTGCGGGCCAAGCCCCGGATGCTCCCGCCACCGGCCGTCCCCGAGCCCAGCCAGCGCGCAGCTCACCTCGTCGGTGCCAGCCCCCAGCAGGGCAGACGTCCTTGAGGTGGCCCGGCGGTCGATCGAGCAGAACCTGACCGCATCCTGATGAGACCGACGGCGCTGCGGTCGCCGTCAGCCGGACACCGGTTCGACAAAGGACTCGTCGCCGACCCACGCGGTGTAGCAGTCGACGCCCATGGCAGCGATGAGCCCGGCGGTCTGAGTGACCTGTGCCGCCAACGCCCGGACCTTGCGGACCGCGGTGTCCGGGGCCAGCACCAGGT